>JBNKQT010000377.1:0-6355 GCA_050297115.1 Ensifer sp.
GGGGCGACCCTAGGGAAAGTGCCACAGAAAGCAAACCGCCCCGTCTGCCTTTCTCGCCGAAACGGCGACGGGAAAACAGGCGGGGCAAGGGTGAAAGGGTGGGGTAAGAGCCCACCGCGCGCTTGGTAACAAGGGCGGCAAGGTAAACCCCACCGGGAGCAAAACCGAATAGGGATGACGCGGAACTTCGGTTTCAGCCCGTTTCCGGGTCAGTCATCCGGGTGGGTTGCGTTGAGGCGGTGTGCAAACATCGTCCCAGATGAATGGCTGCCACGTTCCGGTTCGCCGGAGCCTTACAGAACCCGGCTTACAGGCCAACTGGTTATTTTTTCTCGAGAAAATTTTTGAAGAGGTTACTCGTCATCCCGATTGGGGCGGCTGAGTCGCTCCCGATTCTCAATATTTCATTAAGTTTGTTGGATTAGAATTTTTTAACCCCAAAAAGCGGGGCAAATAGTGCAGTTCCCATTGACGCCCATACGGTCCCATGGTATCCCAAAGTCATACCGCAAGAGGTGAATTCAAGGCCTCGAAATTGCAGCTTGGAAGCGGGCCTTCGGGACGTTTTGATAAGCGGCAATCCGTCGAAAATGTGGTCGGCGGGCGGCGGTTTGTTAGAGGCTGGATGAGCCGGTCTCGTGTTTTGGAAACGGCTGTATCGCGTCATGATCCGCTTCCTGTCGAACTCTGTGAACCGTATCGATGCCAAGGGGCGGGTGTCCGTGCCGGCGGCTTTTCGCTCGGTTTTGGCGGAAGAGGGAGTGCAGGAGCTTTACTGTTTTCAGGACTTTGTGTTTCCGGCTATCAGCGTCGGTGGGCCTCAGCTTCTTGCGCGTTTCGAACGGCAGATAGATGCGGTCGACCCCTTTTCTGCCGAAGCCAACCAGATGTCGCTCCTCATTCACGGGGGCGGGATGTTTATGAAGCTCGATTCAGAAGGTCGGCTGATGGTCACGGATTTTATTCGCGACTTCACCGGCGTTACCGATCAGGTGGCTTTTGTCGGGCGTGGGGAATTTTTTCAGCTGTGGCAGCCGAAAGCACTCGAGGATATGCAATCGGCAGCACGGCAGAGCCGACGGGCTTAAGCCTTCGGTTGGGTGCGGCGCAGGAAGGGACGAATATGGCGGATCATGGTGGACGAGATTCTGAAGCCGTTAGCGGACCGGTTCGCCATATTCCTGTTCTTCTTCCTGAGGTTTTGGAAGCGCTTTCGCCCGCAAAGGGGCAAGTCATCCTTGATGGCACATTCGGTGCGGGTGGCTATTCAACAGCCATTATGCGGGCTGGTGCAAATGTTGTCGCGCTGGATCGTGATCCGAACGCCATTGCGGACGGGCAGGCGCTTGTTGATGAGTTCGCCGACCAGCTAACGCTCGTTCATTCAAGGTTTTCCGATTTGGCAGAGTATGCCCCCGCCGATGGGCTGGATGGTGTTGTTCTCGATATCGGTGTTTCTTCCATGCAGATTGACGAGGCTGAGCGGGGTTTTTCGTTCCAGAAGAACGGGCCGCTGGATATGCGCATGTCGGCAGATGGTCCAACGGCAGCCGATGTTGTCAATCGCATGAAGGTTGGCGATCTCATTCGCATCTTCTCGTTTCTGGGTGAGGAGAAGCAGCCTGCACGGATTGCGCATGCCATTGAGCGCCGCCGGGTTGAGACACCGTTTGAGACGACACGCGATCTTGCAAACCTGATTGAGCTGACGACGCCGCGCAAAGCCAAGGACAAGATACATCCCGCGACACGCGTGTTTCAGGCGTTGCGTATTTTCGTGAATGATGAATTGGGGGAGCTGGCGCGGGCGCTCTTTGCTGCTGAACAATCTCTCAAGCCGGGCGGGCGACTGGTTGTGGTTACATTCCACTCATTGGAAGACCGCATTGTGAAGAAGTTTTTTGCTGATCGTTCAGGTCGCACCGGCGGTTCCCGGCATCTGCCGCAGGCTTTTGAGAAGCCTGTGATTTTTGAACAGATTGGCAAAAACGTTGTCGCAGCGAGTGATGCAGAGGCTGAAGCCAATCCGCGAGCGCGTTCTGCAAAACTGCGCGCCGGGCTTCGCACCGCTGCACCGGCAGGCACTGCCGACCTTTCCATTTTCGACCTGCCTGATCTGGCAAAATTCAAGGGCTGATGTGATGTTGCGAACCTCCGATATTGTCATGATCACCGTAATGATTGCAGCCGCGACTGTGACCTATTCCATCAAGCACAGTGCCGAAAATGTGCTGGAAGAGGTTCATGAGCTGGATGCCAAGATCAAGCTGGAGGAGGATACCATTGACTTGCTGAAGGCCGACTGGGCGCTTTTGACCCAGCCGAACCGTTTGGCAAGCCTCGTGCAAACCTTCCGTGATGATTTGGGACTCGAACCCACCGACCCGACGCAAATCATTCAGCCGGATGAATTGCCGATGATGCGAAGCGAACTGCCACAACCAATAACGGCAGACAATGGAACAGATATGACAACAACCGGATCGGTGAAGCCCTGATGTCTTTTTTGTCTCACATCATGAAGCTGAAAAGCCGGGTGCATTTTGCCGGGGCTGCGGCAAGGGTCTCACAAGAGACCGGCTACACAGAATTTGATGGTCAGCGTAAACGTGCAGGCACGCAGGCGCGCAATCGTGTCGCGCTCGTGATGGCCGGTTTTGTCGGGCTTTATGGCGTCGTTGGTGCGCGGCTTGTGCAATATGGTATGGCCGAGCCCGAAGTGACCGCAAGCATTGGCCCGGCCGACAATATGTTGGCGTCGCGTCCAGACCTTACGGACCGTAACGGGCAAGTGTTGGCAACGGACATCCGCACGGTTTCCCTCTACGCAGAGCCGAACAAGATTGTGGATGTGGACGAGGCGGTTGAAAACCTGATTTCCGTCCTGCCAGATCTCGATCAACGCTCTCTCTATCGCAAACTTTCCTCCAACAGCCGTTTTCAGTGGTTGCGCCGTCAGCTGACTCCCAAACAGCAGAGCCAGATTCTGGCGCTCGGCATTCCGGGTATTGGGTTCCGGCCCGAAAAGCGGCGGTTCTATCCAGGAGGGCCGACTGCATCCCATGTTGTCGGTCTCGTGAATATCGACAATCGCGGTATTGCGGGTATGGAAAAATATGTCGACGGGCAGGGGCTTGCCGACCTTGCGGCCCTTGGTATGACCAACGACGCCAACCTGGAACCGGTTCGTCTGTCGCTTGACCTTCGCGTTCAAAACATTCTTCGCGAAGAGCTGGTTGCGGGCAAAGAGAAATTTTCTGCCATTGCAGCAGGCGGCGTGGTGTTGAACCTGCATACCGGCGAAGTTCTGGCAATGTCATCCATTCCTGATTTCGATCCCAATGACCCAGTCGATGCCTTGCGACCGGACCGGCTGAACCGCATGAGCGCCGGCACCTATGAAATGGGGTCCACGTTCAAGACGTTCACCATTGCGATGGGGCTTGATAGCGGGCTTGTGCATATGGGCGACAGGTTTGATGCGCGTAAGCCAATCACCATTGGCGGTTTTACCATCCACGACTTCCATGCTGCCCGCGCAATCCTTTCAGTCAGGGAAGTCTTTACGCATTCATCCAATATCGGTTCTGCCCGTATGGCAGACCTTGTGGGCATTGATGGGCATCAGGAATTTCTGACCCGCCTTGGCCTTTTGAGCCGCATGAACACGGAACTGCCGGAAGTTGCGATGCCGTCGCAGCCGAAGGAATGGAAAAAGATCACCTCTATGACGGTGGCGTTCGGTCACGGCGTCTCCACCACGCCTCTCCAGACTGCGGTGGCCGCTGCGGCTTTGATGAATGGTGGCAAGCTTATTCCGCCGACCTTCCTGCCGCGCGATCAGGCCGAGGCAGATGCGCTGGCAACACAAGTTGTTTCCCCTGAAACCTCTGCGCATATGCGTGATCTTTTTCGCGCGAATGTGCTTGATGGCAGTGGTGGCAAGGCAAAGGTCGCGGGCTATGATGTTGGTGGCAAGACCGGTACTGCGGAGAAGGTAGTCAACGGTCGCTATGATAGCTCCGTGCGCTTTAACGCATTCCTTTCTGCGTTTCCTATTGATGATCCGCAATACGTTGTGCTGGTGATCATTGACGAGCCGAAGAAGGCCGAAGGCGATTATGGTGCGGCTGCGGGTTGGAATGCAGCCCCCATGGTTGGCGAAGTCATTCGGCGTAGTGCACCGCTTTTGGGTGTAAAGCCGAAATTTGGCCATGATGGCTCAGCATTGCTCGTGTCATATTGATATTATTACTATCAATACTGAGTTATTCGATTCGCTGGTCATTGCGGGGCATAAGACTTGGCTATCACATTACGCGACATTTCTGGTGACGACTTTCCGGAAATCAAGGAACGGCTTTCAGGTCCTGAGGGCGATCTTCCCATAACGTCTTTGACGGCGGATAGCCGTCAGGCGGCTTTGGGCTCTCTTTTCGTGGCGCTGCACGGCAACAAGGCGGATGGCGCTGCTTTCATCTCGGATGCCATTTCCAATGGCGCTAGGGCCGTGGTGACAGCCATGGATGTGGAGGCCGAAGCAGAGGTCCCAATCCTCAATGTTGAAAATCCGCGTCTCTTCCTTTCCAAGGGCGCTGCGCGTTTCTTTGGTTTGCAGCCGGAAGTGATGGTGGCTGTTACCGGGACAGCAGGCAAAACGTCGGTGGCATCCTTCACGCGGCAAATATGGGCGCATGCGGGTTTTGCTGCGGCGATGATTGGCACAACAGGAGTTGTCTCACCAAAGCGCAATGATTACGGCTCGCTGACAACGCCGGATCCGGTGTCGTTGCACAAGCTGTTGGCAGAGCTTGCCCGCGAGGGTGTGACACACGGTGCGATTGAAGCTTCCAGTCACGGACTGGACCAATACAGGCTTCACGGCGTGAAGTTGACGGCTGCGGCTTTCACAAACCTTGGTCGCGATCATATGGACTACCATCCAACGATCGAGAATTATCTGGAAGCCAAGCTCCGCTTGTTCCGTGAATTGATGCCAAAGGGTGGACCTGCGGTTATTTTTGCGGATGACAAATATTCGCAGGCCGTTATCGATGCTGCTACCGAAGCCGGACTGGATGTGAAAACTGTTGGGCGCAAGGGCAGTTTCCTTACGCTCAAGCGCGTTGAACATTTCCGGCACAAGCAGACAGCTGAAATACATTGCGATGGTGAAATCTACGAGGTTGATATTCCCCTGGCCGGTGATTTTCAGGTGGCCAATGCGCTGGTTGCAGCCGGGCTTGCTATTGCCACGGGTGTAACGCCTCCCATGGTCATGGCTGCGCTTGAAAAGCTGACCGGAGCTTCGGGGCGTCTTGAGCTTGTTGGGCACACCCAGGATGGAGCGCTCGCCTATGTGGATTATGCACACAAGCCGGAAGCACTGGAAAATGTGCTGACGTCTGTACGCCCCTTCACCACGGGGCGTGTTATTGTTGTATTCGGATGCGGCGGCGACCGTGACAAGGGCAAGCGGCCCCTGATGGGCGAAATTGCTACGCGGCTCGCCGATGTGGTGATTGTGACGGATGACAATCCGCGATCAGAAGAAGCTGCCACTATTCGTGCCGAGATTATGGCCGAAGCGCCCAATGCAACGGAAATTGCTGACAGGGCTGACGCCATTCGCTATGCCTGTGAAATGCTGGATGTAGGCGATACCTTGATTGTGGCCGGAAAAGGCCATGAAGAGGGCCAGATTGTTGGCGACAAGGTTCTTCCGTTTTCCGATCAGGCGGAAATCGAGAATGCACTGGCAGGAGAGGGCTGATTTGACCTATCTGTGGGAGACGGATGCGTTTTTGAAAGCCGTTGAGGGTAGGCCCGTTGGCGGGTTGCCTGAAGGCATTACCGGAATTTCCATCGACAGCCGTACCCTTTCAAAGGGCGAAGCGTTTTTTGCCATAAAAGGTGATCGCGTTGACGGGCATGACTACGCCTCTGTGGCTGCCGCTAACGGTGCCTCCATTTTGGTCGTTAGCGAGGCACGACTGCCAGCGCTTGGCCGTTTGACCGTGCCCTTGGTTGTTGTCGACGATGTGCTTGAAGCGATGGAGCGGCTGGGTCGCGCTGCGCGGGCGCGCGTCAAAGGCAAGGTTCTGGCAATCACCGGTTCTGTGGGGAAAACGACAACCAAGGAGATGATGCGCAAAGCGCTTGAACCCTGCGGCAAGGTGCATGCCTCTGTTGCGTCCTTCAATAACCATTGGGGTGTTCCGCTCACGCTTTCGCGTATGCCGGAAGATACCGATTTCGGTATTTTTGAAATTGGTATGAACCACCTTGGTGAAATCCGTTCGCTGGTTGCCATGGTGCGCCCGGATGTTGCTGTAGTTACGACTGTTGCCGGTGC
>JBNKQT010000378.1:0-5700 GCA_050297115.1 Ensifer sp.
ACTGGCGTTGAATTGGCCAACGTCAAGATGTCCATGAACCCGTTCGACGAAATCTCTGTTGAAGAGGCCCTTCGTCTGAAAGAAGCTGGCAAGGCTGAAGAAGTTGTTGTCGTTTCCGTTGGCCCCGCAAAGGCCGAAGAAACACTCCGCACAGCTCTGGCCATGGGCGCTGACCGCGGCATCCTGATCGAGACCGACGAAACCGTTGAGCCGCTCGCTGTTGCCAAGCTCGTCAAGGGCGTTGTTGACGAAGAAAAGCCAGGCCTCGTGATTGTTGGCAAGCAGGCAATCGACGACGATTCCAACCAGACTGGCCAGATGCTTTCCGCACTGCTCGGCTGGGCACAGGGCACCTTCGCTTCTGAACTCAACATCATCGACGACACCAAGGCGAACGTGACCCGCGAAGTTGACGGCGGTCTCCAGACCATCGAAGTCAAGCTTCCGGCTATCGTCACCACCGACCTTCGTTTGAACGAGCCGCGTTACGCTTCCCTGCCAAACATCATGAAAGCAAAGAAGAAGCCGCTCGACAAGAAGACACCTGCCGACTACGGCGTTGACCTTGCACCCCGCCTCACAGTCCTTAAGACTGAAGAGCCTGCTGGTCGTTCCGCTGGTATCAAGGTTGCTGACGTTGCTGAGCTGGTTTCCAAGCTCAAAGACTCTGGCGTACTTTAAGGTTCAAGGACGGAGATAAAGATATGACAATCCTTCTCGTTGCAGATCACGACAATTCCGCCCTGAACGGCCAGACAGCCAAGGCTCTGTCCGCAGCTAGCGCCATCGGTGGCGATGTTCACGTTCTCGTTGCTGGCTCCGGCGCTCAAAGCGTTGCTGACGAAGCTGCGAAACTCTCTGGCGTTTCCAAGGTTCTGCTTGCTGACGATGCATCCTACGGCAATTCACTTGCTGAGCCCGTTGCAGACCTCATCGTTTCACTCGCCGGCTCCTACGACGCTATCGTTTCCGCTGCCACAGCAACCGGCAAAAATATCATGCCACGCGTTGCAGCCCTGCTCGATGTGATGCAGATTTCGGAAATCACCGAAGTTGTTTCAGCTGACACGTTCAAGCGTCCGATCTACGCTGGCAACGCAATCCAGACTGTTCAGTCTTCCGACGCCAAGAAGGTTATCACCGTACGTACGGCATCCTTCAACGCTGCTTCCGAGGGCGGTTCTGCTTCCGTTGAGAGCATCTCGGCTGCTGCCAACCCAGGCCTTTCTTCCCATGTTGAAGACAAGATCTCTGAAAGCGATCGTCCCGAACTCACATCTGCCAAGATCATCATCTCTGGTGGTCGTGCGCTCGGCTCTTCCGAAAAGTTCCAGGAAGTTATCCTTCCCGTTGCTGACAAACTCGGCGCTGCCGTTGGTGCATCACGCGCCGCTGTTGACGCTGGCTACGCACCGAACGACTGGCAGGTTGGCCAGACCGGTAAGGTTGTTGCCCCCGAGCTTTACATCGCCTGCGGCATTTCCGGCGCCATCCAGCACCTTGCTGGCATGAAGGACTCCAAGGTCATCGTTGCCATCAACAAGGACGAAGAAGCACCAATCTTCTCCGTTGCTGACTATGGCCTCGTAGGCGACCTCTTCGAAATCTTGCCCGAGCTCGAAAAAGCGCTCTAAGCACTGGAAATTCGCGCTCGCGAGTTCTAACATTTCATACCGGGCTTCACATGAAGTCCGGTATTTCTTTTTTCAACACCAGCAGATCAAAAAAGGCACGGAAATCAAATGGCGATTAAAAAAGTTGGCATTATCGGCGCAGGACAAATGGGCAGCGGCATTGCACAAGTCAACGCTGTTTCCGGCTATGATGTCGTGCTTTACGACCTTGATCAGGATCGTGTTGAAGCGGCAATTACAGGCATCGGCGGTCACCTTGGCCGTCAGGTTGCTAATGAAAAGATGGACCCCGCCGAGCGCGAGGCGGCGCTTGCCAAAATCAAAGGCACAACATCCATCGACGATCTCGCCGATATGGACCTCGTCATTGAGGCCGCAACGGAAGACGAAACCGTCAAGCGCAAGATCTATGCGCAGGTTTGTCCCGTCCTGAAACCCGAAGCGATATTGGCAACCAATACATCATCTCTTTCTATCACACGCCTCGCATCAGCAACCGATCGCGCCGAACGCTTCATGGGCGTCCACTTCATGAATCCCGTTCCTGTGATGAAACTGGTTGAACTGGTACGCGGTATCGCCACGGAAGAAGTCACCTTCAACGAAGCCCGCGCCTATGTCGCCACGCTCGACAAGACAGTCACCGTTTCTGAAGATTTCCCGGCCTTCATCGTCAATCGCATTCTCCTGCCAATGATCAACGAGGCAATCTACACGCTCTACGAAGGCGTCGGCTCGGTGGAATCCATCGACACCGCCATGAAGCTCGGTGCCAACCATCCGATGGGCCCGCTTCAGCTTGCCGATTTCATCGGCCTCGACACCTGCCTTGCCATCATGCAGGTACTCCACGATGGTCTGTCCGACTCCAAGTACCGCCCCTGCCCGCTGCTCGTAAAATATGTCGAAGCTGGCTGGCTGGGCCGTAAATCCGGTCGTGGCTTCTATGATTACCGCGGCGAGGAACCAGTCCCCACACGCTGACCTGCCAACAACGGGTAATGCTCTATATTTATTAGCAAATACAAAAAGCATACGCACTCAGAAACGCCAAGCAATACCACCCGAAACAAAGCGCTTTCTTTCAGGATCAGACAGTAATACCGGCGAAGATTCGACTCTAAATAGTTAATAGTTTATTATTACACGGTTAATGTATCGCGTAAATTATATGTATAATCTATAACTGGAGTTGAAAACATGGGAATTTTAAGGAGAAAGAGGCGGCGTTTCGGCCTCGTATCAACGACTGCGGTCACGTTGCTTGCCTTGGCGGCAATGGCACCGGCAAACGCAGCCTTGGTAAGCGTAAGCGGACCCAACAGCAGCGCTGGCCAGGCTGCTGCTATCATCGCCGCACCTGAAAATGCGACGGATGATTCCGTCACCAATCTGGGCATGCAGGGTTTCAATGAGCAAATCGGTGTCATCCTGTCACAGGCCTATACCCACGACTACGGCACTCTTGCTGCGGGCACTCGTGTGGACAGCCACATGATTTTCCTCAACGGTACAGGCAGCCTGCTCGGCCATTTCAATGTTGAATGGGAGTTCGACGGCGAAATCATCGGCGTCATGTCAGATCGCTATGGAACCTATGAAGCCGCCTCGACCGGAGAACTTGGCGCGCCTGGCACCAACTACACCATGCCAATTTCAGGTGGAGACCAGGTTGCACCGTTCAATGCTCGCGGCTTTGAAGCCCACGGCGACGGAACGGGCGGGAATGACGGCTACACCGTACTTGGCAATACGCTTCTGGCTGGCATGTATGTGTCCCAGCCTGGCGACTGGATCCGCGTCGTCACCGTATCAGCGGTACCGGTCCCGGCAGCACTTCCCTTGCTTGGTGGTGCTCTTGCGGGCTTCGGCCTTCTGGGACGATACCGCAAGAAGCGTGCTGCAGCTTAAGCACATCGACAAAGAGACTTTTGAAGCGGCTCCATTGGGGCCGCTTTTTTTGTCGAAAAATCCCAATACAGCTTTAACCGCAGCGTCAGAGCCATCACCGATAGACAAGGTCCGCACAGGTGAGCAAAGCGTAGACTGGAGAATAGCTAATATTATTGACCCTGTGTTAACCCACTGAAATTATGTTCCCCGACAAGAGGGACGACATGCATCTTAATCACAGGTCAAGATTTATGCTGACTTTCGTCGGGATGGCCGTATTCCTGACGATCACCCTATACTATGTCTACATATTCGCGATCTGGAACTGGAACGAGGATCAGGCCGAAAAATACGCACAAAACGCAGTGTACCGCGCAGAATTGCTGATCGATAACACACTCTCAAAAATGCGCGAAGCGCGCTTTGTCAGCAATGCTGGCTGCGACAGCCCAACGCTCAACAGCATCCGCCGAACATCGTATACACTTGGCGTTGTCCACGAAGTCCGTATCAAAAAGGGCAATTCGCAATGTTGGGCGTTTAACAACCCCCATCTGCCCCTGGCAACGCCAATTGCAGAGGCGGAGCGCTTCCCAGCGAGAAATCCCGACTACGAACTGTTCTTCATCCGCTCCAATGAAATCAACGGCCTCGGCGTGGAATGGTCAGAGCAGGGAGATGTCAAAATTTCTGCTGTCATGAGCGTCGCGCACATTCTTTATGACGTGTTACCACCTGAAATCCGCGACAATGCCGAGGTAGATATCAAGCTCGGCGACGGAATGACCGTTTCAAGCTATCCGCCCCAACACACCGAAGCCGATGATATAGAAGATGCAGAATTGTTTACGGCAAGCTCTGAACGTTATCCCCTCACAGCCGATCTGGCTGTCGATTCAGATGTCATGTGGAGCTGGAACCGGACATTTCCGCCTTTTGTCGTGATCCCGGTAGTTGCCATTATCGCAGGCCTTTCCTACTTCATCACACGCGGTATCGTCCAAGATCAAGGTTTTGTTAGCGAACTCGAAACCGCCATCGCACGCAAGGAAATCCTGCCTTTTTATCAGCCAATCTACAGCTTGCGCACAGGAAAGATAACCGGCTTTGAAATGCTGGCCCGATGGCGCAAACAAAGCGGACAGATGATTCCGCCAGACAAATTTATTCCGGTTGCCGAGGAAAGCGGTCAGATAGACGCCATACTTGACCTTCTGCTTGGCACGGCGGGAACAGAAATCGGGGCATTGCTGAGAGAGCGACCGGATCTGAAGCTCACATTCAACGTGACTCCCAAACAGTACCTTTCAGATGGCTTCGTAAGCCTTGTATCCGCTACACTGAAGACCGCAGGCATACCGCTCAAATCAGCTGTTATTGAGATTACCGAGCGGCAGGCACTGAACGACAGCGAAAAGTCCACACAGGTTTCACGGGCGCTCTTGCAAGCCGGCATTCGCATCGCAATTGACGACGCCGGGACGGGCCACAACGGCCTTTCATCGATCCATAGTCTGGACGCGCAAATTCTGAAAATTGACAAGTATTTCGTCGACGCACTGCTGCTCGACAAAAAATCCTCAACCATTATCGAAATGCTGATTTCCATTGCCAAGGAGTTCGGCATGACTGTGGTGGCAGAAGGTATCGAAAAATCAGAGCAGGCCGAGAGTTTGGCAAAAATTGGCGTTCAAGAGGGCCAGGGCTACTATTTCTCAAAGCCCGTTCCTGCGGCTTCATTGCCTGATTTGATCGCAAGCGACACAAAAAGCAAAA
The DNA here is from genome assembly GCA_050297115.1 of Ensifer sp. Classification (GTDB taxonomy): domain Bacteria; phylum Pseudomonadota; class Alphaproteobacteria; order Rhizobiales; family Rhizobiaceae; genus Ensifer_A. The sequence continues at coordinate 5,304 of JBNKQT010000378.1, forward strand.
TAACCTCATTTATGAGTCCGTGACCTAGGGGCCCATGCCCGCTTAAATTTCAGAAGCCTTCTGCACAGCCGCAATCAGGTTCTTCGCATCCGGCCCGTCCCAAACGGCTGGCCCATTCATATAGGCGACCAGACAACCTTTTGAATCAACCAGCATTGTCGAGGGAAGCCCAAAAACCAACCCCTCCTTCTTCAACGTATTGAAGATGCCAAGTGAGTTGTCCCGATAAAAACTCAACGCCTCCACACCGGTTTCCTGCAGAAAGCTCTTCGGCTTTTCATCGCTCTCATCCGTGTCGATATTGATGGCCACCACCTCAAAATCACCAGAGGTTCCGACATCCTTCTGCAGCTTGTCCAGTGCTGGCATTTCAGCACGACATGGTCCGCACCATGTC
>JBNKQT010000379.1:0-8429 GCA_050297115.1 Ensifer sp.
GAGATTACGGGGCAGGTAGAGAATATGAGCGGTCATGATCTGCCCGCGCCTCGGTTGGCTGCCGAGGTGGAGGATGCAGGCGATTCTCCTTCTATTGTTGTTTTCAATCTTGATGAGCCGGTTTTGTCCGGCGGCAAGACGGTGCCCTTTACGCTGAAACTGCCGCATCCCGGTGGAAAAGTGCCAAAGGTTCGGGTGTCTGCGGATGCAGGCGCATTTTGAACGTGCTAGACCTTTGCCAGGAAAGGCCCGTGTGATCTCTCGGGTTTGATCAGTCAGACCGGAGAAAATGCGATGACAATAGTTGTTCGCGGCAAGATTATTGAGCCTCTTTTTACCCCGCAGCAGATTGAGGAGCGCAACGCCCATATGGCTGCGGAGATTGCGGCCGGGCCGACCAAAGACCTGCTGGTCATTTCGATACTCAAGGGATCGTTTATCTTCGCAGCCGACCTTATCCGCTCGCTGCACGAGGCGGGGCTGGCGCCGGAAGTGGAATTCATCACGCTTTCCAGTTATGGCAAGGGTACGAAATCGCAGGGCGTGAAGATTGTCAAAGACATCGATAGCGATGTGAAAGACCGCGATATTCTGCTGATTGACGATATTCTGGAATCAGGCCGCACGCTGCAGTTTGCCCGCGATTTGATGTATGAGCGCGGTGCGCGCAATGTTTCCATCGCTGTTTTGCTGGACAAGAGCGTGAAGCGTGAGGAAAAACTGGACGCAGATTATGTCGGTTTTGAATGCCCCGATTACTTCGTTGTCGGCTATGGAATGGACGTGGCCTATGCCTTTCGAGAGCTGCCATTTGTGGGTGTTGTGAAGGGGGACGCCTGATTTGGGGCGGCACAGTCTCGTGTCGCTTTGAGGCTTGGGAACCAAAAATTTACCCTGTCTCTTTACGCGGCAAAAAGGAAAGTCTGGTGTTTTCTCTTTGACAGCGAAGCAGATGAACAGGGAGCGAGCCGCGTGGCCAAAATTCTGATTACCGAAGATGAGGATGCCCTGCGTTCATTCGTTGCCCGCGCTTTGCGGCTTGATGGTCATGAAACAACCGAAGCTGCCGATGGAGCTGAGGGTTTGGAAATGCTGGCCGAAGGCGGTTACGACCTGCTGCTCTCCGATATTCGCATGCCGGTGATGGACGGTATTGAGCTGGCGCACCGCGCGGCGGATGGAAATCCTGACCTGAAAATCCTGCTTATGACCGGCTATGCCGAGCAGCGTGAACGTGCCGATGATCTGGCACAGAAGATCATTGATGTTGTGCCAAAGCCTTTCTCGCTTCCCGATATTCGCCTGGCCGTGGCACAGGCGCTGGCTGCAGCTTAAGGCTCCCCAAATCAAAGACCGAGCAAGCGCTCCAGATATTGCCGCTCGATTTCCGGCGTCAGGCTTTCGCCGAGTTTGCGGCGGATTGTCTCGAGAATTTCGCGGGCACGTTGAGCGTCGATTTCATCCGGCAGTTTCGTATTTTCGCTAAAATCCGGGCCGTCTGTTTTGAGTGGCCTGCCTAGAGGATCGAGCCCTTGCTGTCCGGGTTGGCTGAGGGCCTGCCCTTGGCCCTGCTGGCCTTGCCCTTGTTCGGCCAATTGCTGCATCAATTCAGACGCGCCCTTGCGCAACGCTTCTATTGCAGCCCCTTGATCGCCAACGGCTTTTCCACCCTGCCCTTTACCGAGCGCTTCAGTGGCTTCACCCATCTCCCGACCTGCTTCACCGAAACCGGGTGATGGCTTGAGGCCCTGTTGACGCAGGGCTTCCTGCAGTTGCCCCAATTGTTCACCGAGACGTTGCTGCTGTTCGCGCAGGTTTTTCAAGGCCTCGCGTAATTCCTCTGCCGTCATGCTTTCATAGGGGGAATCGCCCTGCTGCTCGTCGCCTTCCTGAGGGTCGCCGCGTTGCATACGGTCTCGCAGGGCCTGTTCCATTTCGAAGGTTTGATCCATCAGTGACTTCTGATTCTGGAGAATCTCGGCCAGCTTGTCGAGTTGTTTGCGCATGGCATCATTTTGCGGACTGCGTTGGTTGCCCGGGCGAGTGGTCTGCAGGTTGTTGAGCATGCGCTGCATCTCATTGAGCATGTTCATGGCCTGCTCGCGCGCTCCGCTTTGCGCCAGATTTTCAATTTGATCCAGCATGCGCTCAAGGTCTTGCTGGCGTAGCAAGTTGGCGGTTTCCTGCTGCATATTGCGGGCATCGGGATTGTTGCGCAGCTGTTCGGCCAGTGCCTGCATATATTCCTGCATGGCTTCGCGCAGTTCCTGCATCAGGCGCTGGATTTCTTCATTACTGGCATCGCGTTCCAGCACATCGCTCAAGGCCTGTTGGGCCTCACGCAGGCGGCGTTCGGCCAAAGACAGGTTGCCATCTTCAATGCCGAGCGCAATTTCCCAGAGATAGTCGGAAGTGTTTTTGAGCTTGTCTTCACTGTCGGCCAGCCTCATGCGATTTTGCGCCGATTGTAGAAGCAGGAAATGAGTCAGGTTTTCAATGGTTTCCTCGGGACGCAGGAAAAGTGCCTGGTTGAGTTTGATGGCCCATGCAAGTTCACGGGTGTCGAGCGCGAATGTCTGGCGCTGTTCTGCAGCGGCGGCGGCCAGCGGCTGGCTGAAATTACGGCCAGGTAAGATAATCTCAAGGGTTTTGCTGCGGCCCTCATTACCTGCATTGTCTGTGGCAACAAGAGTAATACGCACATGCTTTCCTGCAAGCGGGTGTTCGGACAGGTTGCGGCTTGTGATGTTTTTGACTTCGCGGCTGTTCCGTTCGGGCAGGTTCAGTTTGTATTCGGGTGGCTGGTAGAGCGGCGTTGCTCCTTCGGCAGCAGTGACGGGCTCGATCAGCGCGTGGGCACTTTGCACGCCGTAGTCATCTTTGGCGGAAAATGTGATTTCCAGAGCACCACTGACGGCGCGGGCAGGTTCCTTTTCAAAAGCGATTTGAGGTGGCTGGTCGTGCAGGATCGAGAATTGCCAGCTGTGGCCATTCACATTGAGCGAGCCATCCGAGACAAGTTTGAGCAGGTAGGTGTGGCTCAGGTTTGCAGGTGTCTGATCTTCCCGTTCGTCTGATGCGACTTCTTCCTGTGGCAAGAGCGACGCGGGTTCTGCGCCCTCGGCGGTTTGGAATGTGACTTCGCCTTCGCGGTAGCCGCCGCCGGAGAGCCTTACTGTCAGCTCGGAATTGTCGGGGATGATCAGAGGTTCTTCCGCCACATTGCCGTTGGTCAGGAAGATCGGCGGTTTGCCGGTGTAGGCTGGCGGCGTGATCCAGGCGTCAGTGCGCAACTCGACCTTGTCTGAGGCGATTTCGGCCGGATTGAAAGCGTCTGACAGGCGACCGCCCTGATTGGAATAGGAAAAGCCAAAGGCAATGAAAGCGGCCATGACGGGCAGAATGCGCAGGCCGTAGGGGTCGTATTTTGAAATCCCGGGTGTCGGGCTGCCAGCCTCCAGACGGCGGACCTCTTTAGCCAACCGCTGCCTGTGTGCTTCCCAAAGGGCATTTGCTGCGGGGTTATTGATCGCGGGTTTGTCTGACAGAACGGAGACGGCCTGGTGGGCGAGCCCGTTATGCTTTTCCAGACGTTGATCTGCTTCCGCGTTGGTGGGCCAGTGAAGGCTTGTGAGATCTTTAAGCGAATAGAGCAGCCCAAGGGCAAATGCAGCGAGGATCAGCCTTGTTGCCAATGCTGGAAGGTGGTGGAAGGTGCCGAACCACGAAATGGCCAGAAAGGCAAGCAGCACGGAGACAGGCCACAGCAGGCGGGGCAAAAGGGCTTCGATGAAAAGCACCCATTTTGCAGCCATGCGGTGACGAGCGATCCGGCGGATCGTGGATGAAATTGCCGTATCCTGTTTCTGGCTTTCAGCCATCCGGCCTCTCCGATTCAAGCAATTGAAGAAGCATACCACGCTTTGCGGCGATGGCGAGGCACAAGCGCGTTACTTGCCAAAATTGGAACCTTTGCGCAGTGTGGCAGCGGAGCGAAGGGGGCTAACCGGCCTGCTGAAGAGGTGCCTCAAAGAGTGTGCGGGCGGACACGGCGTCTCGCCCCACAATTACAAGGCCATCACCGCCATGAACCGTCATTGTTCGATCAACCACACGTACGACTTCACCTGACTGCAAATTGACCTGAACGATGAAGAACTGGCCGCCTGACTGGCTCTCGATATATTCGATGCTGCGATTGGTCAGCGGTCCCTGATTTGGGACGATCACGACTTCGATGTCGAGGCCAAGGCCGTGAAGAGAGTGCTCCAGCGCTTGCATTTCCGCGTTGCTGCGCATGTTCTGCGACGCTTGCGGATAAAGGATGATTTCGGCAATGCGCTCCGCGCCGATATGAGCAGGCAGGACAACACGGTTGGCGCCTGCATGTATGAGTTTGCTTTCGGTGGATGGAAGTTCGCCGCGGGCGATGATTTCAATCTCCGGGTTCAGCGCGCGCGCTGAAAGGGTGATGAATACATTGGCTGCATCGTCTGGCAGCACTGTGGCGAGGGCTCGCGCCCTGGAGATGCCTGCCTGTGTGAGTGTGGCTTCGTTTGTGGCATCGCCTGTGAGGCAGAGATAACCGAGCTGGCGAACCTCTTCGGCGCGGTGCTCGTTCAATTCCACGATAATGAATTGTGTGCCGCTGGCCTTTAGTTCCTTGGCCAACATAAGGCCGATGCGGCCAAACCCAACGACAATGACGTGTTCGTGCAGCTTTTTGACTTCCGATTTCATACGGGTGCCTCCGAAAATTTGCTGGATTTGGGCAATGGTCAGAAATTGCACCAGTGCACCGGTGAACAGGATCATGCCGGTGCAGCCGAGGATAATGGTGACGATGGTTACAATATGCAGATAGTCGGTATTAACGGGGTGAACTTCGTTATAACCGACACTGTAGATGGTGAGCAGCACCATGTAGCCAGCGTCTGCAAGCGTCCACCCGGCCCCCATATAGGCGATGGTGGCGAATACGACGACGGCCATATTGAAGAATACGATGTAAAGTAGCGTGCGGCCGGGTGATCCCAGCATGATGATGTCCCCTGATTGGGGACATATTTTTTGATTTGCTCTTTTATTTCAATGGCAAATTGACGGTTTCCAACAGGTTCAAAGCCAATCCGGCAGAGAATCCAGCTTTATGAGGTCCTCATAGGTCGGGCGCGGGCGGATTGTGTGCCAATCGGAGCCCTTCACAAGGACCTCGGGAACGAGGAGGCGGCTATTGTAGGTGCCCGCCTGAACGGCACCATAAGCGCCTGCAGAGCCTGCATAGAGCAGGTCGCCCGGTTCCGGGCGGGCCATTTCCCGGTCCAGCCCGATGAAGTCGCCGCTCTCGCAAACCGGCCCCACGATATCTGCCTTGACGCGGGGGGCATTATCAGCAGGCAATTTGACCGATTTGATCGAATGGTAAGCTTCATAAAGTGTGGGGCGGATGAGGTCGTTCATGGCTGCATCGACGATGATGAAGGACTTTTCGCCAGTGTCTTTTACAAAAATGACTTCAGTAACGAGAATGCCGGCATTGCCGGCAATGAGACGGCCGGGTTCGGCGATGATCTTGCAGCCAAGATCGCCGAGTTGAGTGTGGGCAACTTTCGCATAATCGGCCGGAAGCGGGGGAAGCTCGTTGGAATCGGTATAAGGAATACCAAGGCCACCGCCGATATCGAGATGGTCGATTGTGTGGCCGTCTGCACGTAGCGTTTCCACGAGTTCACGCAGCAGTTTGAAGGCGTCGTTGAAGGGCTGCAGATCGGTGATCTGGCTGCCTATATGCATGTCGATGCCGGTAACCTTGAGTCCGGGCAACTGTGCGGCGCGGGCATAAACCTCCTGGGCGCGCTCGTAGGAAATGCCGAATTTGTTTTCCTTTTTGCCGGTAGAAATCTTGGCATGGGTTTTGGCGTCAACATCCGGATTGATGCGGATGGAGACGGGGGCGACCTTGCCAAGCGCTGCTGCGCGGGCGCTGAGCGCTTCCAGTTCGGGTTCGGATTCGACATTGAAGCAGTAAATTTCCTGCGTGAGTGCAAAATCCATCTCGCGGGCCGTCTTGCCGACGCCGGAGAACATGATACGGGATGCCGGAATGCCTGCCGCAAGCGCTCGGCGCAGCTCGCCTTCAGACACCACGTCGATGCCTGCGCCCAGTTTGCCAAGGGTTTTCAGGACTGCCTGATTGGAATTGGCTTTCATAGCGTAGCAGACAAGCGAATCCATATCGCCGAACGCCTCTGCATAAACCTTGTAGTGGCGCTCAAATGTGGCGCTGGAGTAGAGGTAAAAGGGCGTGCCGACCTTTGCTGCGATTTCTGGCACGCTGACATCTTCAGCGTAGAGAACGCCGTCGCGATATTCAAAATGGTTCAAGGTTCAAGTCCGTTAAAGCAATGGGTCGAGTACAAAGGAATTATTGTTCTTTGGCTTGGTGCTGGTTTCGGTTTCATCCTGCTGTCTTGCGGGCTCGTAAACGCCGGGTGCTTCCGGGTCGCCTTTTCGGCCACAGCCTGAAAGTATGGCGGCAGCAAACGTGCCAAGTACAAGAGCGGTGGAGATTTTGCGCAGTTTTTGAGACATGATTTTCCCGTCAGCAGGCCAGTTCCGAAATGTCATAGCGGAATTGACCTCATTTTGCATCTCAATAGTGTTGAAGCAATATCAACGAGCCTGATTGATCAGCGGGATCAGATGTGATCCCGCCAATAAGCGATTTGGGCGCGAACCTGATCCGGTGCTGTGCCCCCAAAGCTCTTGCGGCTGGCAACGGAGGCGTCAACGGTTAGAACATTGTAAATGTCATCAGTGATGCCTTCATGGATGGCTTGCAGTTCTTCGAGCGTCAGGCCAGCGAGATCAGTGCCTTTCTTTTCCGCTGCTGCTACGGCTGCACCTGTTACATGGTGGGCATCACGGAAGGGAAGGTTAAGCGTGCGCACGAGCCAATCGGCAAGGTCGGTTGCCGTGGAGTAGCCAGAACCGGCGGCTTTGCGCATGGCGTCTTCGTTTACGGTCAGATCGCGGATCATGCCGGTCATGGCAGCAACGGCCAGTTCCAGATTGGCAGCGGCGTCGAAAACCTGTTCCTTGTCTTCCTGCATATCCTTGGAATAGGCGAGCGGCAGGCCCTTCATGACGGTGAGCAGGCCGATGAGTGCGCCGTTGATACGGCCTGTCTTGGCGCGCACAAGCTCGGCGGCGTCCGGGTTCTTCTTTTGCGGCATGATGGAAGAGCCGGTGGAGAAGGCATCCGATAGGCGGATGAAACCGAATTGCGGCGTGGACCAGATGACGATTTCTTCGGCCAGGCGCGAAAGGTGCGTGGCGCAGATGGAGGAAAGCGACAGGAATTCCAACGCGAAGTCGCGGTCGGATACGGTGTCGATGGAGTTGCGGGTCGGTTCACGGAAGCCCAATGCTTCAGCCGTCATGTGACGGTCGATAGGGTAAGGGGTGCCTGCAAGGGCTGCTGCGCCGATGGGGCTTTCGTCCAGGTGTTCAATGGCATGGCGTACCCGCTGGCGGTCACGTCCGAACATTTCCACATAGGCCATGCAGTGGTGGCCGAATGTGACAGGCTGGGCCGTTTGCAGGTGTGTGAAGCCGGGCATGACAGTGGCCGCGTGTTCTTCCGCGCGGTCGAGGAAGGCAGCGATGAGGTTGGTGAGGGACTTTTCGGTCTTTTGCATTTCTTGTTTGACCCAGAGGCGGAAATCGAGCGCCACTTGGTCGTTGCGCGAACGGGCGGTGTGGAGACGACCGGCGGCGGCACCTATCATCTCGCGCAGGCGAGCCTCAACATTCATATGAATGTCTTCAAGTTTGCGTGAGAACTCAAACTTCCCACTTTCGATTTCTTCGCGAATGGTGTTCAGTCCCGCGACAATTTGCTCAAGGTCCTCATCCTTGATGATGCCCTGTTTGGCAAGCATGGTGGCATGCGCAATCGAACCCTCGATGTCTTGTGCGTAAAGCTTCTTGTCGAAGCCGATGGAGGCGTTTATCTCCTCCATGATCGCGTCAGGGCCAGAGGCGAAACGTCCGCCCCACATCTGGTTTGAGGTCTTTTTGTCTTCGGCCATGGGTCAGATCCTGGAGAATGAAATGCAAAAGAGAGTTTTAGGGTTGCCGTCCATGAAACTGCTGGCGCTTGCCGCCGTTGCAGGCATGGTCGCTGGTGCGGGTGCGGTTTACATGAATATTGCCGGGTCTGGCAATGGCGGAGAGGAAATTGCTGCCGTGGCAGTTGACTGTGCGGTCTCACAAGAGGGGCTTGAAACGATCAAACCCTTGATCAAGGGGCAAGTTGCCGCATTGATTCCCACCACGCCGCCGCCGATAATGACAACTGTGCCCGGATCCACTCCGGGGACGCCGCCCAACAGGACGCCGCGGCCCCCCTGGGCCATCTCCAGATA
>JBNKQT010000380.1:0-7065 GCA_050297115.1 Ensifer sp.
GCCTTGAGCGGGGGTCCGAACACCCGCTGGCCGAGGCGATTGTAGACGGGGCGCGTGAGCGTGGTGCGGAGCTGCACGAAACCGCTGACTTCGAAGCCGTCACGGGCAAGGGCGTTTTAGGAAATGTTGCGAACCGCAAGATCTCCTTGGGCAACGCGGCCATGATGTCTTCACTGGAAATGGATGAGACGGCCTCAAAGAAAGCTGACGAACTGCGCACTGAGGGAAAGACCGCCATGTTTGTCGCCATTGACGGCAAGCTCGCGGGGATTGTCGCTGTTGCCGATCCCATTAAGGAAACCACAGGAGAGGCGATCAAGGCACTCCACGAAAGCGGTCTGAAAATCATTATGGCAACAGGGGACAATGAGCGCACAGCACGTGCCGTTGCCAACAAACTCGGTATCGACGAAATCCGCGCCGACGTTCTGCCGGAAGGCAAGCTTGCGCTGATCGAGGAGATCAAGGCGAAGGGCGGAAAGGTCACCATGGCAGGTGATGGTGTCAACGACGCGCCAGCGCTTGCCGCCGCCGATGTCGGCATTGCCATGGGAACGGGTGCGGATGTCGCAGTGGAAAGCGCGGGCTTCACCCTTGTGAAGGGCGACCTCACAGGCATTGTGCGCGCTCGCACGCTGGCGCAAGCCACCATCGCGAATATCAAACAGAACCTGTTCTTCGCCTTTGCCTATAACACGCTTGGCGTACCAGTGGCCGCAGGCGTTCTGTTCCCGATCTTCGGTGTGCTTCTGTCACCCATGATCGCCGCTGCAGCCATGAGCCTGAGTTCCGTCTCGGTGATTGGCAACTCACTCAGGCTTAGAACAGTCAAATTGTAATTCAGGAAAACCAGGGAATTGAGAGAATGAAACGTTCCAATATTGCCATCCTGGCGGTTGTCGCAGTCGCCGCCGCAGGCGCGGTCATCTACAGCAACCAGTCACCATCGAAGGCCGTTCCGGGCAGTGGGCCGCCGCTTGTTTCCGTCACGGTTCCAGAGCTTTCAGCGGCAGAGAAAAAGGCGAAGTGGCTTTCAACGAAAATTGTGCCGCCTGTCACGGCACTAATGCCGCTGGGCAGGATGGTGTCGCTCCACCGTTGATCCACCCAATCTACGAGCCCAACCACCACGGCGACCAGTCCTTCTTCATGGCCGCACAGAACGGCTCCCGCGCGCACCACTGGCCGTTCGGCGACATGCCGCCTGTCGAAGGTGTCACAAAGGAGGAAGTGGGCGACATCATCACCTATGTGCGGGCTTTGCAGCGGGCCAATGGAATTCAGTAGGGCGGAACATAATGGATGATGGCCCATTGGATAAGGAGAAGCTGATAACCGTGGAAGGGGATATTAATGAGCGACAGTGACAGGAAGAGCCAATACGAAGAGGGCTCAATTTCGCTTCCCGGTGCTATTGCCATGGGTACGGGCGTGATGATCGGTGCAGGCATATTTGCACTGACGGGTCAGATTGCCGAACTGGCCGGACCACTCTTTCCGCTGGCCTTCATCGCGGGTGCCATTGTTACTGGCCTGAGCGCCCATAGTTACGTCAAGATGTCGAATACCTGGCCATCATCAGGCGGCATCGCGATGATCCTCAATAAATGCTACGGCCCCGGCGCGATCACCGGCGGGGCCGCACTGCTAATGGCGTTGAGCATGGTGATCGCCGAAAGTCTGGTGGCGAGAACCTTTGCATCATACCTCTTGAGACCTTTTGATATCACAGGCGGCCCGCTTGTGCCGACACTGGCAGTTGCTGTTATCGCCTTTGCCTTTCTGGTGAATATCTCCGGCAACCGTTCAGTCGGCATGTTTTCAATCATCATGGCCATCCTGAAAATCGGCGGCATTGCCCTGTTCGGCGTGGCAGCCCTGTGGTCGAGTGGCTTCTCATTCACAAGTGCCTTTGAGGGAGGTGAGAGCTTTGGCCCAATCGGGTTTGTCGCTTCTGTGGCACTCGCGATCCTCTCCTTCAAGGGTTTTACAACCATCACCAATAGCGGCGCGGAAATCACAAATCCGAACCGTAATGTTGGTCGCGCCATTGCCATCGCAATTGCACTATGCGTTGCAATCTATCTGCTTGTCGCTTTCGCCGTTGGTTCAAGCCTGTCAATCAACGAGATTATAGAGGCTCGCGACTATTCTCTTGCACAAGCTGCCGAACCCGCACTGGGGCAAATCGGCTTTATACTCACGGTCATTCTGGCAGTGGTTGCAACGGCCTCTGCCGTTCTGGCCAGCGTCTTTGCCGTCTCGCGTATGTTGGCAATGCTGACCAACATGGAACTCATACCGCATAGCCACTTCGGCATGCCTGGCCCGATTCAAAAACATACGCTCGTCTATACCGTGGTGATCGCATCGATTTTATCGATCTTTTTCGACCTTGGTCGAATTGCATCGCTGGGTGTCTACTTCTACCTCGTCATGGATATCATCATTCATTGGGGCGTTTACCGCTACCGACGCTCCGAAACGGGGGCGCACACCTCCATTCTCTTTGCGGCCATGATCGCAGATGCGGTGGTGCTCGTGGCATTTACGGTAATGAAGCTTCAGTCAGACCCGGTAATTGCAGCACTTGGGATCGGCGGCATTATCCTAGTAATGGGTTTTGAACGCATCTATCTTGGAAAATGGCTCGCACTGCAACAGGAATAGCTATGGCAATCGAACGACAGGCCCATTGGGAAACCGTATATTCTACCAAGAACGACACAGAAGTGAGCTGGTTTCAAGAAAGTCCTGAGCTCTCCCTCAAATTGTTGAAACTGGTCGGAGCAGAAACAAATTCCGCCATTATTGATGTAGGCGGCGGCGCGTCTCGGCTGGTTGACACCCTCCTGTCCAGAGGTTTCGAAGACATTTCCGTTCTCGACATCTCAAACGAAGCTTTGAATGTTGCCCGCATGCGGCTCGGAGAAAAGGGAAACCGCGTGAAATGGCTGGTTGCCGACGCAACCACATGGGAACCGCCGCAACGTTATGACATCTGGCACGACCGAGCCGCCTTTCATTTTCTGAATCTGGCGCAGGAGCAAAAAGCATATATCGAACGCATGAAGCGAGCTTTGAATATCGGGGGGCATATCATCATCGGTACGTTTGCATTGGACGGGCCCGAAAAATGTAGCGGCTTGCCGGTAACTCGTCACGATGCGGAAAGCCTCTCGACCCTCTTCGGCAAGGGATTTTCGTTGATTGACAGCCGTAGAGAGGAGCATTCAACCCCATCGGGCGGAGTTCAGAGGTTTCAGTTCAGCACGTTCAAACGTATTGCCTAAACAACGTCATGAACTCACCGGTTAATTTCAGATAACGCTTTTTCGCCATTCTTTGGTTACGAACGAGATAGTATGTTGTGAATATGATTCGTGTGTTCAGACTATTGGCTTTTTTGGCGGTTGTTACGCTCGCGGTCTCGGGCGGGCTTTATACGCACGCGTCTGAAGCGCACGAACATCATCATTCTGATCTATCAACCAATAAAGACGGTGTTGATCATCAGCATGCCCAATCCGGTTACGATGCCTCGGGAAAAGAGCTCTCCCTTCACTGTGGGGCATTTATTCTGACCTTGCCCAGTGAAGCAGGTTTCGTCACGCCCACCTCGGCCACTTATGTGCCGGGTCATATTGAGCCAGCACACCGTCCCGCCCAACTGCTTTTTGATACGCCACCGCCCAGGCTTTTCTCTTGATCATGTGCGCGCGGGCAATGCCCGCCTCAATCAACATATCAAGAGGATAATCCTTATGAAAAAACAAACAATTTTTGCGGGCTGCATGCTCGCCATTTCCGGCCTGTCTACCCTCGCACTGGCCCACGGCGGCGCAACGGGCATTGTGAAGGAGCGTATGGACGGCATGATGGCCATGTCGAAGGTGGTCAAATCACTTTCTGCGATGATGCGTGGCGACACAGAATATGATGCAGATGCGGTGAAAGACGGTGCAGCCATCATCAAGTCCCATGCCGGGGAAACATTGACTGCGCTTTTCCCTGAAGGAAGTGCCAGTGACGAATCCGAAGCGAAACCCGAAATTTGGTCTGACTGGGAAAGCTTCTCCGCCTATGCGAAACAGCTCTCGGTCTTTGCCGACGGTCTGGCGGCTGCTGCCGATAACGGTTTGATGCATGGAGATGCTTCGCCGATGATGGGTGGACAACCCGGCATGATGGTCGGCTCCAGCATGATGGGCTCCGGCATGAACGGAAACGGTATGATGGGCGATGCCACAACCATGATGGACGCAGATCAACTCGCACAAATGCCAGTTGATGGTGTCTTCAACATGGTGACCCAGACATGCTCGGCCTGTCACACACAATTCCGCGCTGAAAAGCACTGAACATGAAGAGACTTTTCGCTTTGGTATTCCTCGCCGTTGTGATTGCAACGGCGGGCGGGGCGGCGGTTGTCATCTGGCCGATTGGCAATGCGCAAAGCCTGAATGTGTCCAACGGCGACCCAAATCATGGAGCCTATCTGGCGCGCATGTCCGGTTGCATTGCATGCCACACAAATACCGCGCAAGGCGGCCCGCCTCTGGCCGGTGGCCTTGCGTTGAAAACCGACTTCGGCACATTTTACACACCCAACCTGACGACGGATAAGCAAGCAGGGATGGGTGACTGGAGTATCGAAGACTTCGCGAAGGCGGTTCGGCAAGGCGTATCGCCAGACGGAGAACCCTATTACCCAGCCTTTCCATTCCCCTTTTATTCGAAATTCTCCGATCAGGATATCGCCGACCTGTGGGCGGCATTCCAGACCGTACCGGCCAACGCGCTCCCTTCGAGAGAACATGAGTTGGCCTTTCCCTTCAACGTCAGAAACGGGCTGAAGCTTTGGCGCGCGGCTTACGTTGACCTAGAACCCTTTGATCCTGACCCTGAACGGTCGGACCAGTGGAATCGTGGCAAGTATATCGTTCGGGGCGCTGCCCATTGCGGCGCATGTCACACGCCGCGCAATTTCGCAGGCGCCAGGCAGGCAGAATTTGCCCTGCACGGCGCGGAGGGTTTGCCAGATGGCGGCAAGTCCCCGCCAATCACGGCTAAGGCCCTTAACGATGGCGGTTGGACTGTCAGTAACCTGGCCTATGCCCTGCGCACAGGCGTGATGCCGGACGGCGATGCCTTTGGAGGCTCCATGGGAGAGGTCGTGCGCGATGGAACCCAATATCTCACACAAGAAGATCGCGAAGCCATCGCGACCTACCTTTTGAACAAGGACTGATCATATGTTCTGGACTAGGCGTCACTTTCTGAAATCGGCTTCGGCCCTCACTCTGTCGACGGCATTTTCACCGTTTTCCAAACCCGTAATGGCCGAAGATGGCTTTCTCGAAATTTCGGCTGGTCCATCCAAACAGAAGCTCTATCGCGACGATGGCGAGGCTTCCGATCTATGGACTTACAACGGAACCTCACCCGGTCCTGAAATACGCGTCAAGCGTGGTGAGCGTGTCCGCGTGCGTTTTACCAATAATCTCGAAGAACCAAGCTCCATCCATTGGCATGGAATACGCATCGCCAACGCCATGGACGGTGTTTCGGGCCTGACCCAGCAGGCTGTCGAACCGGGCGGCACATTCGAATACGACTTCACCGCACCCGATGCAGGCACATTCTGGTATCACGCCCATAACAAAAGCTGGAACCAGGTTGGACGCGGCCTCTACGGCCCCTTGATCGTGGAAGATGACGAAACCTATTTCGACCAGGCCCATGAAATGACATTGGTCATCGATGACTGGCGACTGGCGGAAACCGGCACGCTGGACACCGCCAGCTTCGGCGGGCTGATGGAATGGGCACACGGCGGACGCATGGGCAACTGGATCACCGTCAACGGCAAACCCTTGCCCGAGTTCGACTTGAACAAGGGAGAACCCTATCGCCTGAGGCTTATCAACGCCGCGAACGCACGTATATTGGCACTCGACCCTAACAGGTTTGGAGCCCGTGTATTCGCATATGATGGCCAAAGTCTGGGTCGGGCAGAAGCCTTGAGCTATGAGCCATTCCTACTTGGGCCTGCCCAACGCGCCGATCTCTTGGTGATCCCGGAGGAAAGTTTCGCAATAGAGGAAGTATCCGGCGATCAGCCGTTCGCTTTCGCAACGTTTCAGGTCAAAGGCAACGGTGACATTCAAGGCGAACCCAAACTGCCCGCCCCAAACGCAATCCCTGAACCGGATTTGCAAAGCGCACGGCGCGTCAAGCTCGATATGACCGGCGGGGCGATGGGTGATTTCTCAAACATCACTTATCAGGGCAAGAAACAAAGTGGCGATGATTTCCAGCGAACCGCACAAGTCTGGGCTTTCAACGGCATTGCCAACCTGGCTGATGATCCCCTGTTCTCGTCCAAATCAGGTGAAACACTCATCGTTGAAATCATAAACAACACGCGCTGGCCGCACGCCATGCACACCCACGGCCACCATTTCCGCGTCATTTCACGGAGTGGTTCAGACATTGACGATGGCAAGCCATGGCGCGATACGGCACTCATTGGTCCCGACCAGACGATCGAAATTGCGTTTGTGGCAGATAACAAGGGCAAGTGGCTGTTGCATTGCCACATGCTGGAACATGCAGCGGCAGGCATGACCACGTGGTTTGAGGTGAAATAAAGCGGTATTTTTAACATGCCGACATACCCGCATTCAACTCAGCAAATAAATCAGAAGCCTCCAGCAAGTGCCTCTTTGTCCATCATGTCTTAGATATAGCTTTGTGTTGAATGTCGGCTTAGGTAAGTTATTTTCCAGGAGCCGACTGTCTGGATACGGCCCCGCAAGCGACAAGCCGGTGTTGACATGAGCTGTCAGGCAGCTTTGCGCCTCCATGCACGAACCCGCTGCGCGGGAAGGCGGTTGTGGCGAGATTGCCGTGATTATCTAAGGTTCTGGGCCTGTAGCAGGTCATGGCCGACCATGGAGTTCCTTTCAACTGGAGGAGCTTTCCATGATCAACCTTTCAAACAATGCCCAAACTACACCACTTCGCCAACGCATGCAGGAAGACATGGTGATGCGGGGATTG
>JBNKQT010000381.1:0-8354 GCA_050297115.1 Ensifer sp.
ACAATGGTCAATGCGCTTGGCTCGGGGATTTTGGAAACGCGCGCGTTTCTGGCTTTCCTGCCACGCATTCTCCAACACTGGCGCGATGGAGAACAATTGAAGCTGCCTTCCATTGCGACATGGTGGTGCGGGCAGGAGGCGGAACGCGCCTATGTTGCCTCCAATCTTGACGGCATGGTGATTGGACCGGCCTATTCGCGGCTGCCTTTCTTTGATGACAAGGGACAGTCTGTGCTGGGTTCTACGCTGCGCGAGCAGGCGAAAGATACGGTGCTCGGCTGGCTGGAGGCTGAAGGTGGACGGCTGGCAGGCCAGGAGGCTGTGACGCTTTCCACAACGCCGGTTTGGGATGGCGGAAAACTTGTGCCGAGGCCGATGTCGCTACGCGTTTATGCAGCGCGCACTCTGGATGGCTGGAAAATTATGCCGGGCGGATTTGCGCGTGTTTCCAGCGGTGCCGATGCTCTTGCGATTGCCATGCAGGCTGGCGGAAAATCCGCCGATGTGTGGGTGGTTTCCGACGGACCCGTGGAGCGGCCGACGCTCTTGCCGCGTGAGGCTGAATTTACGCGTAATATGCCGGGCAGTCTGCCAAGCCGGGCGGCTGACAATCTCTATTGGCTGGGCCGCTACATTGAGCGGGCGGAAGGCACTATTCGTGTTTTGCGCGCATGGCATGGACGCTATGCTGAGCTTGCTGATGCGGAGACGCCGCTGCTTTCTGACCTGACGGACTACCTGAAGGGTCTGGATATAGCGATTGAACCGGCGGTGCCGGACAGTCTTGTGGCGAATATTGAAAGTGCGCTCTTTAGTGCCTCGAATATTCGCGACCGCTTTTCGCCCGATGGCTGGTTGGCGCTCATGGACCTGGCGAAGACGGCGCGGGAGTTTAATGGGCGCGTGCAGCCGGGTGAAGATGCCGTGCGCGCGATGACCATTTTGTTGCGCAAGCTCGCGGGGTTCGCAGGGCTTGTGCACGAAAACATGTATCGCTTTACCGGGTGGCGCTTCCTGACAATTGGCCGATTGCTGGAGCGCGGGCTACATATGACGCGCTTGCTTGGGCATCTGGCGAATGAAAATCCACCCGATGGCAGCTGGGATATTTTGCTGGAAATTGGCGACAGCGTGATGACGCATCGCCGTCGCTACAATGTGGCGACAGCGGGTTTGACGGTGACGGACCTGTTGGCATTGGACGGATTGAACCCGCGTTCGGTGATGTTTCAGCTGGATGCGATCAAGGCAGAGGTTGAAGAGCTGCCCAATGCCCATGTTGATGGGCGGATGTCGGAGCTTTACCGGGAGGCGTTGAGACTGCATTCCATGATGGCGCTGAAGGTGCCGGAAGAGATGACGGCGGATTTCTACAAGACGCTTGAATTGGAAATGGAGACATTTTCCAACGCGCTATTCGAAACCTATCTCAAGTGATCGGGGAGCGTGGGATGCAATATGATATCAAGCTCAAAATCAGCTATGAGTATGATGTTCCAGCTTCCGGCGCGCGCCATGCGGTGCGGGTGTTGCCGCTTTCAATTGCGGGGCGACAGCGGCGAATAGCTGCGTCGCTTTTAGTTGAGCCACGCCCTGAAGAGCGTGCAGATATTGTCGACTTTTTTGGTAACGACCTTTCGCTGGTGCAGTTGCGGGCGGCGCACAGCGAGTTGCTTGTGCAGATGCATACCCGCGTGCAGGTGGACAAGCCTGCTGCACGGTCAAAGCCTTCGTGCCTGATTGCAGACATCGTCAGTGAGCTTGCTTCTGTTCGCAGTATGGCGCCGGACGCGCCGCATCATTTTGCTGGTGCCAGCCCACGCCTGCCTGCCCTGCCGGAGATTGCCGAGTTTGCCCGTGCTTTTGTAAAGCCGGGTATGACGGTGGAGGCGATTGCCGCGAAGATGTGTTCAGGCATTCACGAGGCCTTCAAATATGATGGCGAAGTGACCAAAGTTGATACACCTCTTAGGGAAGCCTTTGCCTTGAAGGCGGGTGTTTGCCAGGATTTTTCGCATATCATGATCGCCGGATTGCGTAGCCTGGGTATTCCAGCGGGCTATGTGAGCGGTTTTTTGAGAACTATTCCACCGCCCGGCAAGCCACGTCTGGAAGGAGCCGATGCCATGCATGCCTGGGTGCGTGTGTGGGCTGGAAGCCAGGCCGGATGGCTGGAATTTGACCCTACAAACGACGTTAAGGCGGGGCAGGACCATATTGTTGTGGGTTATGGGCGGGATTATTCCGACGTAGCGCCAGTGATTGGCGTTTTGAAAAGTTATGGCGGTCAGGTGACCAAACAAAACGTCGATGTCATTCCGCTGGATGGATAAAATTTTATTCGTTTTCGAGTATAAATTGAATATATTATTCATTATGCAATTAAATCATGTAAAATAACTTGCATGTAAATTCGCTTCGAACTGTCTTGGTTAGGGGTGAATAATGATTATTCTTGAGAGCTTGCTGAGAAATGCAAGAAAGCTCGCTGGCGATGAAGCCGGTAATATCGCGATTATTGGCGCATTGGCGATACCCGTAGGGCTTGCTGCTGTGGGCAGCGCACTTGATGTTGGTGCCATGCTTGCAACGAAAAACAAACTGCAGGCAGCTGCGGATGCGGGTGCTGTTGCCGCTGCTGCCTATCTTGTCGACGATGAGAATGCGACAATTGAAAATGCGAAGGCTTTGGCAAAGGACTTCGTTCGCGGTCAGATTGGCGCGCAGCTTGCCGAGATTGAGGCGCTTCAAGACAAAACAGGTCTAGGCACTTATGATTTTGAAACCTGCACAGATGTGCAGGTGGATGAGACATCAGGCTACGGAAATTCGAAGACATACGATGTGACGGTCAAGACCTGCCTTGAGATGCAATTAAGTGCGCTCAATGTGCTGCTCGACGACAAGGGCAAAACGGTCAACGTGCAAAGCTCTGCTCAAAGCACGACGGCATCGCAAAATGCGATCTCGATGTATCTGGTTCTCGACCGGTCTGGCTCTATGGGCTGGGATTCGTCAACGCTGCTTGACCAGCCGTATCAATATTATTGCGGTTATTACCGTTGGTGCACGCAGTATTACGTGAAGAAAATCGATGCGCTGAAGACGGCGGCGGGCGAATTGATGGATGTGATCAATACGGCTGATCCAGACGGCAAATTCTCGCGTTTGGCTTCCGTATCGTACAATACTTACGCTTATACGCCGCAAAATTTCACATGGGGAACATCTGCTGTGGCCACTTATGTGAATGCTTTGCAGGCAGGAGGTGGTACGGATTCCTCCTATGCCGTGAAAAAGGCATTGGACGCGTTGAAGGGTACGAGTGAGGACGATGCGCATCTGGCGAAAAATGGCCAGAAGCCGGACAAGTTCATCGTGTTCATGACAGACGGTGACAACAACTATACGAGCGCGGATACGGCAACTCAGAACTGGTGTGATGACGCCAAGGATGAGGGGATCGAGATCTATACTGTCGCATTTATGGCGCCCTCACGTGGACAAGCGCTGTTGAGCTACTGCGCCTCGGGTGCCGACCACTATTTCAAAGCGGAGAATGCTGAAGAAATGGCCGCCGCATTTGAATATATCGGCAAGAAGGCGGTGAACGCGAAGGCTCGCCTGACAAATTGATTGGCTGAAAATATTTGTGAAAAAGATGAAGGCGCTCTGAACAATCAGGAGCGCCTTCTTCGGTTGGTGCAGCCTTGAAAAGAATCCGGGGCTGGCATTCGGAAAAGAGTGTTGCGCCTGTAGGAAAAGGATGCATTAATCGGTTTAATTGTTGTCCGAATTAACACGAATGATACAGAATGACACCTATTGCTACGGGCGATCTGCCCGCTCCGGCCCCCCGCAGTTCTGATCCCAAGGTTCTTGCAGAAGAGATTGTTGAACGCCTGACCTATCGCATCGGCAAAGATGCGAAGGCGGCCCAGTCGCATGACTGGCTGACGGCGACAATTCTGGTGATTCGTGACCGGGTGATCGATCACTGGATGGAATCCACGCGCAGGACTTATGCGGAAGGTGGCAAGCGAGTCTACTACCTGTCTTTGGAATTCCTGATCGGGCGCTTGATGCGCGATGCGGTGACCAATCTTGGCCTGATGGATGAGATGCGTGAAGCGCTGGATTTGCTGGGTGTTGATATTGATCTGGTCGCCGAGCTGGAACCGGACGCAGCACTTGGTAATGGTGGCCTTGGGCGTTTGGCTGCCTGTTTCATGGAATCGATGGCAACGGTTGATGTGCCGGCCTATGGCTATGGTATTCGCTATGTGCATGGGCTTTTCCGTCAGCAGATTTCTGATGGCTGGCAGGTGGAGCTGCCCGAGACCTGGCTGGCGCATGGAAACCCATGGGAATTTGAACGGCGCGAAAGCTCCTATGAAATTGGCTTTGGGGGCGCGGTTGAGACGGCGAATGGTGCTGATGGCGAGCCGCGCTTTACCTGGAAACCGGGTGAGCGGGTGATTGCTACAGCCTATGACACGCCGGTGGTTGGCTGGCGCGGAACGCGCGTGAACACATTGCGGCTTTGGACGGCGCAGCCGATTGACCCGATTTTGCTGGATGCGTTCAATGCTGGTGACCATATTGGCGCGCTGCGTGAAAGCAACAAGGCGGAAAGTCTTGCGCGGGTTCTTTATCCGGCGGATGCGACACCTGCGGGCCAAGAACTTCGCCTGCGGCAGGAGTTTTTCTTCTCGTCTGCATCGCTGCAGGACATTTTGCGGCGTCATTTGCAGCAATATGATGACCTGACCAACCTTGCTGACAAGGTGGCGATCCAGCTAAACGATACGCACCCGGCGGTGGCGGTGACGGAACTGATGCGCCTGCTGATGGATCTGCATGGCATCGCCTTTGAAGAGGCTTGGGAAATTACCCGCCATACATTCAGCTACACCAACCACACGCTTCTGCCGGAGGCGTTGGAGAGCTGGCCGTTGCCGTTGTTTGAGCGGTTGCTGCCGCGTCACATGCAGCTTGTTTATGCGATTAATGCGGAAATTTTGCGGATTGCGCGCAAGGAGAAGGGCTTCAATGACGAGCAGATCCGTTCGATCTCGCTGATTGATGAGAATGCCGAGCGGCGCGTGCGGATGGGCAATCTTGCCTTCATCGGTTCGCACAGTATCAACGGTGTTTCGGCGCTGCATACGGAGCTGATGAAGGAGACTGTGTTTCAGGACCTGCACCAGCTTTACCCGGACCGCATCAACAACAAGACGAATGGGATTACACCGCGACGCTGGCTGATGCAGTGCAATCCGGGCCTGACGGGCTTGGTGCGCGAGGCAATTGGTGACGCGTTTCTGGACAATACGGAAGCGATGAAGGCACTGGATGGTTTTGCCACTGACAGTGCTTTCCAGGAAAAGTTTGCGGCTGTGAAGCTTGCCAACAAGAAACGGCTTACCAGACTTATTCAGGAGCGGATGGGGCTGAAGGTTGACCCGACCGCGATGTTCGACATTCAGATCAAGCGTATCCATGAATATAAACGCCAGTTGATGAACATTATTGAGGCCGTGGCGCTTTATGACCAGATACGCTCGCATCCCGAGCGCGACTGGGTGCCGCGCGTGAAGCTTTTTGCGGGCAAGGCTGCGCCGAGCTATCACAATGCCAAGCTGATTATCAAACTGGCCAACGATGTTGCCAAGGTGATCAACAATGACCCGGCGGTGCGTGGCCTGCTGAAGGTCGTGTTCATGCCGAATTACAATGTTTCTCTGGCGGAAGTGATTGTTCCAGCTGCTGATTTGTCCGAGCAAATTTCGACGGCTGGCATGGAAGCCTCGGGCACGGGCAATATGAAATTTGCGCTGAATGGTGCGCTGACAATTGGCACGCTGGATGGCGCGAATGTGGAAATGCGCGACCATGTGGGCGACGAAAATATCGTGATCTTTGGCCTTGAGGCTGACGAGGTGTCGGCGTTGCGGGCAGACGGGCATAAGCCGCGTGAGATCATTGAGGCTTCTCCGGAACTCTCGCAGGCGCTTGCTTCTATTGCGTCCGGCGTTTTCTCGCCGGACGATCCTTCGCGTTTCAAATCGCTGGTTGATGGTCTCTATAGCCATGACTGGTTCATGGTCGCTGCTGACTTCGACGCTTATGCAAAAGCACAACGCGAGGTAGACAGCCTGTGGCTCAATCAGCCACTATGGCGGCAGAAGACGATTTATAACACCGCGCGGATGGGTTGGTTCTCATCTGACCGGACCATCCGCCAATATGCGGAGGAGATTTGGAGGGCTGGATGACCAGTGAAAAAGGGACGGTGGGCGTGAAAGATCCGTCCGTCCTGGCCCCGGGGGAGGTCGCGGCGATCGTGTCCGGGTCACATTCTGACCCGTTTGCTGTGATGGGGCTGCATGAAAGCGGAGGACAGTTTTATGTGCGTGGCTTTGTGCCGGGCGCCGAAACAGTGGAAGCCGAGACGCTGGATGGCGAGGCAATCGGCACGCTGAAATGCTTGAATGATGCGGGTTTCTTTGCCGGTATTGTTGATTTGAAATCCCGCCAGCCTGTGGTTTACAGGGCGAAGAATTCCGGCGGTGAATGGACCGTTACCGATCCTTACAGTTTTGGACCTGTGCTTGGACCGATGGATGATTATTTCATTCGCGAGGGCTCGCATTTGCGTCTGTTTGACAAGATGGGCGCGCACCCAATGCGCCACGAAGGTGCGGAGGGTTTTCACTTCGCTGTCTGGGCGCCGAATGCGAAGCGGGTATCTGTTGTTGGTGATTTCAACGATTGGGATGGGCGCAAGCATGTGATGCGATTGCGCCGCGATACGGGCATTTGGGAAATTTTTGCGCCGGGCGTGACGGCGGGTGCCAGATATAAATTCGAGATTGTCGGCCCGGACGGGAATGTGCTGCCGCTGAAGGCGGACCCGTTTGCGCGGCGCTCGGAGTTGCGACCGCAGACGGCCTCCATGACGACGCCGGAGCTGGAGCAGAGGTGGGAAGATGCGGAGCATCGGGCCTATTGGTCTTCGGTGGATGCGCGGCGGCAGGCGATTTCGATTTATGAGGTGCATGCGGGATCGTGGAAGCAGCATCCCGATGGCAGCTTTTATTCATGGGACGAGCTGGGGGATGCGCTGATCCCTTACTGCGTGGAGATGGGTTTCACGCATATCGAATTCTTGCCGATTACCGAATATCCCTATGATCCATCATGGGGCTATCAAACAACGGGGCTTTATGCGCCGACTGCGCGGTTTGGCGAACCGGAAGGATTTTCGCGGTTTGTGAACGGGGCGCACAAGGCCGGGATCAGCATTCTGCTCGATTGGGTACCTGCCCATTTTCCGACTGACGAGCATGGGCTCGGCAAATTTGATGGCACCGCGCTTTATGAACATGCAGACCCGCGCAAGGGATTTCACCCTGACTGGAACACGGCGATCTATAATTTCGGGCGCACGGAGGTGCTGTCCTATCTGGTGAATAATGCTCTTTATTGGGCGGAGAAATTTCACCTGGATGGGCTGCGGGTGGATGCGGTGGCCTCGATGCTTTACCTCGACTATTCGCGCAAAGAGGGTGAGTGGGTGCCCAATGAGAAGGGTGGCCGCGAGAACCTTGAGGCTGTGAAGTTCCTGCAGGAAATGAACAAGCAGCTTTATGGCAGCCACGCGGGCGTGATCACTGTTGCCGAGGAATCAACCTCGTGGCCGAAAGTGTCGCAGCCGGTTCATGAGGGCGGACTGGGCTTCGGCTTCAAGTGGAATATGGGCTTTATGCACGACACGCTGCAATATTTTGCGCGGGAGCCGATCTATCGTCAGTATCACCATAATGAGCTGACCTTTGGCTTGATGTATGCGTTTTCAGAGAATTTTGTGCTGCCGCTTTCGCATGACGAAGTGGTGCATGGAAAAGGGTCGCTGCTCAACAAGATGGCGGGCGACGACTGGCAGAAATTTGCCAATCTGCGCGCCTATTACGGCTTCATGTGGGGCTATCCCGGCAAGAAGCTTTTGTTCATGGGGCAGGAATTTGCCCAGCGCGCGGAGTGGAACCACGCCAAGGAACTGGACTGGTGGACGCTGGAACATATGCCCCATAGCGGCATGCAGGCGCTGATCAAGGATTTGAACCACCTTTATCGCGATACGCCAGCGCTGCATGCGCGGGATTGTGAGCCGGAAGGGTTTGAATGGTTGATTGCTGATGACAACCAGAATTCCGTTTTTGCATGGCAACGCAGGGCGCCGGGTGAAAAGCCGGTGGTGGTGGTGTGTAATATGACGCCTTCGGTGCAGGAAAATTATCATGTGCCGATGCCAGCCGTTGGCAGGTGGCGTGAGATTTTCAACAGCGATG
>JBNKQT010000382.1:0-5023 GCA_050297115.1 Ensifer sp.
TTCTTCATGAATGCCTCAATGACACAGACGAAGAAGACCAGAACACCGACAGCTGCGATGTAGGAGCCGATGGAGGAAACCTGGTTCCAGCCAGCAAATGCATCCGGATAGTCGATGTAACGGCGCGGCATGCCCGCAAGACCCAGGAAGTGCTGCGGGAAGAAGATGAGGTTCACACCAATAAACATCACGACAAAGTGCAGGTTCGCGAGCTTTTCAGAATACATGTAACCGAACATTTTCGGGAACCAGTAGTACCAGGCTGCGAAAATCGCGAACACGGCACCGAGCGACAGAACGTAGTGGAAGTGAGCAACCACATAGTATGTGTCGTGCAGCGCGCGGTCGAGACCGGCATTGGCCAGCTGAACACCCGTCACACCACCAACAGTAAACAGGAAGATGAAGCCAATTGCCCAGATCATCGGTGTGCGGAACGAGATAGAACCGCCCCACATTGTTGCAATCCACGAGAAGATCTTCACGCCCGTTGGAACCGCGATCACCATCGTGGCGAACAGGAAGTAGCGCTGTGCGTCAAGCGACAGACCAACCGTGTACATGTGGTGCGCCCACACGATGAAGCCAACGGCACCGATTGCAGCCATGGCGTAAGCCATGCCGAGGTAACCAAATACCGGCTTCTTGGAGAAAGTGGAAACGATATGGCTGATGATGCCGAAACCCGGCAAGATCAGGATGTACACTTCAGGGTGACCGAAGAACCAAAACAGGTGCTGGAACAGGATCGGATCGCCACCAGCTTCCGGCTTGAAGAAGGCCGTACCGAAGTTGCGGTCTGTCAGAAGCATGGTGATACCACCGGCCAGAACAGGCAAGGAGAGCAACAGCAGGAATGCTGTGATCAAAACAGCCCAGGCAAAGAGCGGCATCTTATGGATGGTCATGCCAGGCGCACGCATGTTCAGGATCGTGGTGATGAAGTTGATCGCACCAAGGATCGACGAAGCACCGGCAACGTGAAGCGCCAGAATAGCAAGGTCAACCGAGGGTCCCGGCGTTCCGGTTGTCGAAAGCGGCGGGTAGATTGTCCAACCGCCACCAGCACCGTAACCACCTGCGGGGCCTTCAGCGAACAGCGAAAGGATGAGCAGAAGGAAGGCCGGAATGATGAGCCAGAAGGAAATGTTGTTCATACGCGGGAATGCCATGTCCGGAGCGCCGATCATGATCGGAATCATCCAGTTGGCGAAACCACCGATCAGCGCAGGCATAACCATGAAGAAGATCATGATCAGAGCGTGCGCTGTGGTGAACACATTGAACATCTGCTTACCGGCGTCGATGGCGGCGTCGCCCTCAAAACCGTAAACCATGGTCGCAAGACCGTGGAAAATTTGAATGCCCGGCTCCTGAAGCTCCATGCGCATGAAGATTGAGAGGGCACCACCGACAACGCCGGCGATGATTGCGAAAATCAGGTAGAGCGTACCGATATCCTTGTGGTTGGTCGAAAGAAACCAACGTGTAAAGAAGCTTTGCTTGTGGTGACCGTGATCACCGTGTGCTTCTGCTGCGGAATGTCCAGCCATTTGTTCGAACTCCCCGATTACTGATCGTTAGAGGCGAGCTTGAAATCGCCAGATTCATTGTCGACCGAAGCCATGAGCGCCTTGTTTGCACCGCCAACATCGTCTGCGGCAGCGGCAAGCCACGTGTTGTATTCCTCTTCGGATACGACACGGAAAGCAATTGGCATGAAGGCGTGGTCCTTGCCGCAGAGCTCGGAACACTGACCATAGTAAAGACCTTCAGCTTCCGCCTTGAACCAGGTCTCATTCATACGACCCGGCACCGCGTCAATTTTCACACCAAAGGCAGGAAGAGCGAAGGAGTGAATTACGTCAGATGCGGTCACCAGAAGGCGAACCGTCTTGCCAACCGGAACAACGATTTCGTTGTCCACAGCCAAAAGGCGCGGATAAGCGGCCTTGTCTTCCTTGCCCAAGTCGGCGCGGTCGCCTTCCTTCAGCATATAAGAATCAAAGCTGACTTCCGTCTCACCCTGATATTCATAAGACCAGTACCACTGGTTACCAGTGGCCTTAACAGTCATATCCACTTCCTGAGGAATGATCAGTTCCTGATTGAGAAGCTTGAATGAGGGGATAGCCAGAAAGAACAGGATGACAACCGGACCAAGCGTCCAGATGATTTCAATCGCTGTATTGTGGCTTGTTTTCGACGGTGTCGGGTTTGCTCCGGCGCGGAAACGCACAACGACGACAATGAGCAAAATGAGCACGAGAATTGTGATCGGAATGATAAACCACAATGTATATTGCTCAAACCAGCGAATACCTTCCATAACGGTGGTCGCTGCGGGCTGAAGCCCCTTTTGCCATTCAACCGGCTGCGCGGCATATGCTCCGAAGCCGGTCAGCAGACAGGCCAGAGCGGCCAAAACTGCAAAAGCTTTGTTTTTCACGAACGTATCTCCCCAAATGTTTGACCAGGATCAAACAAGAAAAGCAGAATCCTGCTAAGTTCAGCGTTTCAAACCACAGTTTGTGTTATACCGCAACTGTTCTGCCGAATGAAATATGCGGCATTTTTGCGCATTCGCAAATTTTGCCCCGCGATTAACAAATTTTTTGCGAAAAAATCTTTCGTTCAACAGCCCCGCCCTCAAGACATACAGCCGATCATATATATTTTCCTACCACTTTTGGATGCCGGGCGTGATGATTGTCCCATTTCTGCCTTGAATGACTGAAAAAGAACTGAAAAGCGTTTGCAGGGGTTTTCATTTTCACAATGGCACCCCAAGAATAACGCGATTGATTCGGAATTCGAGGTGCCCATGAAAGTCCGCAGGCTTTTTCACTCGCTGCGTGTTTTGAGCGTGGTAGCGGCAACATTTGCGATGACTGGCGCAACCGCCACCGCACAGACAACACCGGGAACGGTCAAGTCCAATCATGGCGCATGGTCGATCATCTGTGACACACCGGCAGGTGCAAGCAGCGAGCAATGCGCATTGATGCAGAATGTCGTTGCCGAAGATCGCCCCGAAGTCGGCCTTTCTGTCGTTATACTTAAGACGGCTGATCGCAAGGCGCGGATTCTGCGTGTTCTCGCCCCTCTCGGCGTACTTCTTCCCAATGGACTTGGCCTGAATGTGGACGGCAAGGATATTGGCCGCGCCTATTTCGTACGCTGCTTTTCCGACGGCTGCTACGCGGAAGTAGCGCTTGAAGACGAGCTTTTGAAAACACTCCGCGCAGGTGCCCAGGCCACTTTCATCATTTTTCAGTCTCCCGAAGAAGGGATCGGCATTCCAGTGGACCTTACGGGGTTGTCCGAAGGTTACGATGCCCTGCCCTGATCTAGCCAGGCTGGCAGGAAAGACTGGAAGCCCGTGCAAATTTGCGCGGGCTCTTGATTTTGTGGCCCGGCAAACGCATGTCTGAGCCATTGTGATTTGATGTTTTACACATAGCCTCACCCAGCACCAACGGAGCCTCTTCATGGAAAATGACCTTCTGAAACTCTTCGATTGCGACGAAGCGCGGGTTCAGGCCGTTATTTCCGATGCGCTGAAAGATGCTGATGATGGCGAGCTTTATGTTGAGCATGCCCAGGCCGAAGCGCTGACCTTTGATGATGGCCGCCTGAAACAGGGCACATTCAACACCGATCAGGGTTTTGGCCTTCGTGCCGTTGCCGGTGAGGCTGTCGGCTACGCCCATGCGGGCGATCTTTCCGAGGCTGCCTTGAAGCGCGCCGCCGATGCCGTGCGCGGCGTCACGCAAGGCTATAGCGGCGACTATGCGGCGGCACCTCAGCGCACCAACAAGACGCTTTACCCCGACCTGAACCCCATCGGCGAGCCGACATTCGAGGCGAAATCCAAGCTTCTCCAAGAAATCGATGCCTATCTGCGTAACAAGGATCCGCGCGTTCGGCAGGTCACGGCCACGATTACCGCCAGCTGGCAGGTGGTGGAAATCATCCGCCGCGATGGTCACCGGGTGCGCGATGTGCGCCCCATGACCCGGCTTAATGTTTCCGTGGTGGCAGGCGAAGGCGACCGGCAGGAAAGCGGCTCCTATGGCTCTGGTGGGCGTCGCGGCTTTGGCGAATTGGTGACGCAGGACCATTGGCAATATGCCTCTGATGAGGCGCTGCGGCAGGCACTTGTGAACCTTGAAGCCGTTGAGGCCCCGGCGGGCACAATGGATGTGGTGCTTGGTTCCGGCTGGCCGGGCGTGATGCTGCACGAGGCTGTGGGCCACGGCCTGGAAGGCGACTTCAACCGCAAAAAGACCTCCGCATTCGCGGGCCTGATGGGCCAGCAGGTGGCCGCCCCCGGCGTCACCATCGTGGATGACGGCACGATTGACGAGCGACGCGGCTCACTGACCGTTGATGATGAAGGTACGCCATCGGGCTATAACGTTCTCATCGAAGACGGCAAGCTTGTCGGCTACATGCAGGACCGGCAAAATGCCCGCCTCATGGGCATGAAACCAACCGGCAATGGCCGCCGCCAATCCTACGCCCACCGGCCCATGCCCCGCATGACCAACACCTATATGCTCGGCGACGACAAGACGCCGGAAGAAATCATCGCATCCGTCAATAAAGGCATCTACGCCGTCTCCTTCGGCGGCGGCCAGGTGGACATAACCTCCGGCAAATTCGTCTTCGGCTGCACCGAAGCCTACATGATCGAAGACGGCAAAGTGGGCGCGCCCGTCAAAGGCGCCATGCTCATCGGCAACGGCCCGGAAAGCATGAAACGCATCTCCATGGTGGGTAATGATATGAAGCTCGACCCCGGCATCGGCATGTGCGGCAAGGCAGGCCAAGGCGTGCCCGTAGGTGTTGGACAGCCGCATTTGCGGATGGATCAGGTGACTGTGGGCGGGACGCAGGCTTAGGGTCGAGACTCAATCAAATGGGTCACGGCTCAAGCCGTTTACCCGGTAGATGTGCGCAATCGCAGATAGGACCTGCGAAAAATGTCAATTGGCAGATGGCCTGCTCCCCCGACGCC
>JBNKQT010000383.1:0-3721 GCA_050297115.1 Ensifer sp.
CGATGCTGTAACTATCGTCTATCTTCGTCAGAACAATCTCATCGCCAGAAACAGCCTTCTCAATAGCCGCGTCCAACTCCGCCTGACTCGTAATTACATATTGCATGCGACTGGATGCATTCGCACTGCCAAGCCAGGCAAACAAAACAAGAAAGGTAATAATACAGAAATTATACACGCCGCGAACCAGCCCCGATATCTTGTATGGCTCAAGAGTAAATGTTCCTGCGACCCTTTCAAGCCTGCAGCAATCCAGGACCATTTTTGTGGTCTTTTTCAGATGATCTGGCTTTCTCCGAAAATGCTCTATCTTTTTGCATTTACACGATTCCGGACGAAAGACCGGACTCTACTTTTCCTGGAGCCGCTCCAAATCCGGCCCAAACAGACTATCTGCTTTTCAACTTCGCACGATCCCCACTGCCCAGCAGATGCATCAGTGCCGCCGTAGTTTGGGCGAACTGAAATGCGAAGGCGCCCAAAAGCAGGATTTGAAAAATCCCGAACGGAATAAGCAACTCACCACTTGGCGGCGAGAAAACATTGCACAACGCGGCAAGAACCACCACTGCAACAGTGGAAAGCAACGGCGTTACCAGCTTTATCAGAGGGAAGAATTTCGCGCGCAACATCAGGACCAGCGACAGAATAGCCGAGACAACCTCACCCGTGATGCCGACATAAATAATCATCATGACATCGCCGCCCATGACAGCAGCCAGCCAGGTTGCCGGAACAAAGGCGACGCGGGCCAGATTCAGATAAAGCGGTATTGTCGTTTGCGCCCTGGCGAGCGCAACAATGGCCGGGCCGTTGCGCATGAGGCGCATGCCTTGCATAACGCCCAGAAAACCGACGACGGCCAGAGCAGGGTCGTATTTTGCTCCAAATAGAAGACCAATAACCAGCGGCCCTCCCAGCGTGAAACAGGCTGCAAAGGCGGAAGCCATCAGCAAATAGGCGGCGACCATGCTTACACCAACTGCCTCAAACTGAGCATCATCATCCTGAGCACGCGACAGCTTGGGAAGCAGGAAGGACTGCAATGTCCTGTCCACTGTTTGTGAAGGCGCCAAGGTAATTGTCAGTGCGGCAGTGAACCAACCGAGATCACGCAGTCCGATCTCGCTACCAATAATTACGCGTTCGCCGTGGAAAATCAGAAACAGCACAAAGCCGTTGATCAGCAGTGGCCAGCTGAACTTGCCTATTTTCTTCAATATCTCCCGATCCCAATTCCACCGATAGGCTCTTTCTGCAACGAAATGGGAGGCCAGGAAGAAGGAGGCCTGCTGCAAAATAATCGCGAAAAGCATGGCGCGGTAGTCTTTGAAAATAAACGCAAATGCAATTGCGGCAATGGTGCTGATTGCCTGAGAGCTCAAATCGACGATGATGTTTGGGCTAAAACGCATCTCACGCTGCAGCCGATACATATCAAAGTTGATGGCGCTTCTGAGCACCGGAACAATCGCGAAAACCTGATAGGCCCATTTGGTGTCTGGCACCCCAAACAGGTTGGCAATTGGCCCTGCGGCGGCCAACAGCACCAGGCCTGTGAAAACGCCCCTGGCGAATTGAACCGCCTGCAGCGTTGCCTGAAAATCGGGATCGTCACCTGACTTATCCTGAACGATAAAGCGGTTAAGCGCGAGCTCCGTCGACATTTCCAGAAAGAACATCGTCACTGCAAAGGTGCTGGCAATACCGAAGTCTTCAACACTGATGAGCCTGGCAATCAATATGTTTCTCAGCAGACCATTGAGCGACACAAGGGCGTTGCTCGAGCTTAGAGAAAGCAATTTTTTCAACATATTACCGGCTCGCAAAGGTGCAAAAAAGAATGCCTCATCCATTTTGACTGCTGTATATGCCTTTATAGGCGGCCTGCGGAAAATTTCAGGCACGTGTCAAATTGGACCTGAGGGTTATTAGATCATCAAGGCCACAAAGTCAGTATTGCTGAGGCAAAAACAACCTGCATGGTTAAGCCGTCAGATTTCTGCATCTTCTTATCTAGCGCGCACCCCGGCTTATGAATGAAGGATTGGCAAAATCGCTATCATTCGGTTGATCACGCTTTCCATATGTCAGAGGCTTTTGATCGGTGCATTCTGTCACACCGCCTGCCGCTCTTAATACCGCATCACCTGCCGCCGTGTCCCATTCCATCGTCCGCCCAAAACGGGGATAAACATCTGCCTCGCCTTCCGCGACCAGGCAGAACTTTAGCGATGAGCCCACCGATTTGTAATCGGTTATGCCATTTTCTTCCAGAAATGCGCGTGTTTCCGGACTATTGTGCGACCGGCTTGCGACAGCCACCAGTTTCTCATCTGCCTTGCGAACCCGGATTGGCACTCTGGAAGTAATTGTGAAATCTTCGCCCACCGTCAGCTTTTCGGCCTTCCCGTTGGAGCCGGAATAGGCCACCTGCCGCGCAGGCGCATAAACAACACCTGCACATGGTATGCCGTTTTCTATGAAAGCTATGTTTACCGTGAAGTCTTGACGGCGATTGATGAACTCTTTCGTTCCATCAATCGGATCGACCAGTATGAAACGGCCCTCACTGGTTTGCGGGATGCGTCCGGCGGCAACCTCTTCTTCGGCAACAACCGGAATATCGGGAAAGGCTTCCCGCAAACCGGCAAGAATAATCTCTTCAGCCCGCTGGTCGGCTTCCGTCACGGGTGACTGGTCGCCTTTGAGCATTACGTCAAAGTCGCTATTATAGACGTCCATAATAACCGCACCTGCGGCAACGGCTATTTTTTCAAATTGCTCAAGCATCATTAGGCCTTTCCGCAGCTTTCCAGATAGTCAGCAATCTGCGTTGCCAACACTTGAGGGTCACCATCAACAGTGCGCAGATGTATTTCAGGATTTTCGGGCGCTTCATAGGGCGAGCTGATGCCGGTGAAGTTTTTAATCTCGCCCGCCCGGGCCTTGCGATAAAGCCCCTTTGGGTCGCGACGCGCACATTCTTCAATCGGCGTATCCACAAAGATTTCGATAAACTCGCCCTCATCCATCAGATCGCGCGCCAGTTGGCGTTCTGCCTTGAATGGCGAGATGAAGGAAGCCAGCACCATCAGCCCGGCATCGGTCATCAATTTCGCCACTTCTGCCACCCGGCGTATGTTTTCAACACGGTCTGCATCCGTAAAACCAAGATCGCGATTCAGCCCATGACGGACATTATCGCCATCCAGCATAAATGTGTGTTTGCCGCTCGCCTGCAGCAGTTTTTCAAGGCTGTTGGCGATGGTTGATTTGCCAGAACCGGAAAGGCCGGTAAACCAGAGAACAACCGGCTTCTGCCCCTTTTGCTCAGCCCGCGCCTGCTTGTCGACCTCTAACGCTTGCCAGTGCACATTATCGGCACGGCGCAACGGATAATCGATCATTCCCGCGCCAAGCGTTGCATTGGTGAAGCGGTCGATAATGACGAAGTTTCCCGTCACCCGGTTGGTCTTGTAGGCATCAAAGGCGACCGGAGACTGAAGCGAGAGATTACAAACACCAACGCCATTCATCGGTAATGATTTGGCGGCCTGATGAGAGAATGTGGTGATATCTATTTCATATTTCAGCGCGGTAATCGTGCAGTTCACGCTGTCTGTTTCGGTACGGAAAACATAGCTGCGACCAGGGATGAGCGGATTTGCATCAAACCAGATCACATGGGCCTGCAATTGATCCGCTACATGCGGCCTGT
>JBNKQT010000384.1:0-3040 GCA_050297115.1 Ensifer sp.
TCGTCCTTCGGATATGACCAATTTGTCCAGCTACTGCGTTGCAACGGCTTGAAAATAGACAGTATTTCCTGCGCCCTTGCGCCTTGTATCTGAACAAATTGGTCATACCAAAATAACCTCATTTATGAGCCCGTGACCTAGGGCGACGACCCTGTTCAATTCATACAAACAGCCCCCGATTGCGGGGCTGTTTTGCTCAAAAGGCCTCATTGCCGAGCTATACAACAAAGTCAAACAGGGGAAGTGACGTGCGTTTCAGCAATCGCTTCCTATGAATCACTCTTTAGCCACCCAATCGCCCGTGGCCAAAGCGTTTCCTTGAAGCGTGATCGGAAAAAACCAAGATGGCCGATCGGATGACCGGCTTCCTCGCGGCCAATGCGCCAGCGTTCAACGGGTGCATTAGCATAATGCTTCAATAGAGCATTTTCCGCGGCGGGCGTGCCCCAGGGGTCATCCCCGGCATTCACCGCCAGAATCGGGGTGCGAACGTCATTGCAAAGGGCAGGGGCGTTTAATGAGTCATCGCCAAAGAAATATTCAGGATGGAGGCACCAACGCGACCATTCCAGAAAAACGCCGCCGGGCAGGCGGCTTCCCAGCCCAAATGATTGGGGAATATGTCCAAACAGCTGTGCCGCAGGCCGACCTGCAAGGCGAATACGAAGCCATTCCTTCCAGCCGCCTTTGAAATTCTTCCAATAGCCGGTCATTGGTGCGAGCATCAGGAAGCGGGCATATTGCTCCGCCCGACCGCTCAGGCCCAGGGCTTGCGAGCCGAAAGACTGGCCAACGCCCACGATTTCATGTTCGGGCGCAATTGCGCGAAGCGTATCGAATGCAGCGGGAATATCCTGCAGCGCCCAGTCACGCATCCGTATTCTACGATCCGAAATGGTACTGTCTCGCGAGCCTCCTGTTCCCCTGTAATCGAAAGTTAGTGCTGCCTTGAAACTGTGTTCGTTCACCAGCGCTTCGGCAAATTTGCTGTAGAAACCCTGTGGCACTGCGGTTGCGCCGCAGATCAATGCAAGCGGCCCATTCCCGCCGCCTTCAAAAAGCCGACCTCTCAGAGGGAACCCATCGGGTGCCTGAATTGCGATCTCCTCAGGCAGAAAACTGTTCATCACCGTGCTCCTCCCCTTCGTTTTCATAGAGGTTAACGTTTACGTCTACGTAATAATCAAGTGGGTTTCGGGGTTTTTCTGGACTAAATCGATTAAATTTTTAGCCCGACATGCAGCATTATGCTGGCCGGAGCGGAGCAACGGCTTTGCAAGCGGGTACGAAATGTCTATATAGCGCTCACTTCGCGCGGCCTTTCCGCGCCCAATCCAAACTAGGTGAGTATAATGGCTGATAAATGGACCCCGTCGAGCTGGAGGCAGAAACCGATCCTTCAGGTTCCGGAATATCCCGATCAGGCAGCCCTGAAGGTTGCCGAAGAGCGCCTCGCAAGCTATCCCCCGCTGGTTTTTGCCGGTGAGGCACGTCGTCTTAAGGCCCATCTGGCCGAGGTGGCCAATGGTGATGCATTCCTGCTCCAGGGTGGTGACTGCGCTGAAAGTTTTGCAGAACACGGTGCCGATAACATCCGCGATTTCTTCCGCGCGTTCCTGCAGATGGCCGTTGTGCTGACATTCGGCGCCCAGCTCCCGGTCGTCAAGGTTGGCCGTATTGCCGGTCAGTTCGCCAAGCCGCGTTCTTCCAACACGGAAAAGCAGGGCGATGTTGAACTGCCGAGCTACCGCGGTGACATCATCAACGGCATCGAATTTACCCCGGAATCCCGTATTCCTGATCCGGAACGCCAGATCATGGCTTACCGCCAGTCGGCGGCCACGCTGAACCTGCTGCGCGCTTTCTCCATGGGGGGGTATGCCAACCTTGAAAATGTGCACCAGTGGATGCTGGGTTTCATCAAGGAATCTCCGCAGGGCGAACGCTACCGCAAACTGGCGGATCGCATTTCCGAAACGATGGATTTCATGCGCGCCATCGGTATCACGTCTGAAACCAATGCCCGCCTTCGCGAGACGGAATTCTACACCAGCCACGAGGCACTGCTGCTTGGCTATGAAGAAGCACTGACCCGCGTCGATTCCACCACCGGCGAAATGTACGCGACCTCCGGTCACATGATCTGGATTGGCGACCGTACACGTCAGCCTGATGGCGCCCATGTCGAATATTTCCGCGGCATCAAAAACCCGATTGGTCTGAAATGCGGCCCGTCCATGACGCCGGAAGGCTTGATCGAACTGATCGACATCCTGAACCCGGAAAACGAAGCTGGCCGTTTGACGCTGATTTGCCGTTTTGGCCACGACAAGGTTGCCGACCATCTGCCTGGCCTCATCCGCGCAGTGGAAAAAGAAGGTCGCAAGGTTGTTTGGTCCTGCGATCCCATGCATGGCAACACGATCTCGCTCAACGGCTACAAGACTCGTCCGTTCGAGCGCGTTCTGGGTGAAGTTGAAAGCTTCTTCCAGATCCATCGTTCTGAAGGCACCCATCCAGGCGGCGTTCACTTCGAAATGACCGGCAAGGATGTAACTGAATGCACCGGTGGTGCCCGCGCGCTGACGGGCGACGATCTGGCCGACCGCTATCACACCCATTGCGATCCGCGTCTCAATGCGGACCAGGCTCTTGAACTGGCCTTCCTCCTTGCTGAACGCATGAAAGAAGCACATGACGAGAAGCGCGCCATGGCGGTGAATGCATAAGCAATTCTGAAGCTTGGCTTCACAATAGTGAAATTGAATTTTGCGGGGCTGACAAGCAAGTTGGCCCCGCAATGTTTTCTAGAGAGGCAATCGATGTCACAAAATCGGCAAGGCGGCTGCCTGTGCGGCGCGGTAAGGTTCAAGATACATGGTGAGCTCCGCGATGTGATCGCCTGCCATTGCATCCAGTGCCGCAAACAAACGGGCCATTACTGGGCTGCGACGAGCGCCAGAACAAATGACATATCACTTGAGGGTGAGGACAATCTCACCTGGTTTGCCTCCAGCCCCGGCTATAAGCGTGGTTTCTG
>JBNKQT010000385.1:0-6870 GCA_050297115.1 Ensifer sp.
CGACGCACCCGCCTTGCCACGTAACTGGGCAGATGCAATCCAGACGGCGCAGGATTCCGTCTTTTTGCAGGACACGCTCGGTGAAACGATGCACCGCGTCCTAGTGGCGATCAAGAATGCGGAAGCAGCCCGCTTCGCGGCCTATGTCTCGCCGCTCGACTATCAGCTATATCTAGACACAGTGTGAGTGCTGGCCAAAAGGGATTGCCGAGAGCATGTACTATATATGGTCGAAGGAATTCCTGGAGGTAGGCAAGAAGCGATTGGCAGGCGACACGGCGCGTGCAGCCATCACCGATGAGGCAAGGCGCCATTGAAGCCGCAGCTTTCCACTCAGCCAGGGCTTTGAGCCGATGGATGTGAATTGCCAAGCTGATTTCTTTCTGTGCGGCGGAACGAAGAGATTTCGAAGGGCTGAGAAGACGGAAATGAAGTGTTGCAACCCACCCGGTGGTCGTAAGCCCTGATGCCCTGCTTTTGAGAAGCCTGATCAGAAGGCGTTTGGCGGCCATTTTTATTGCGCCGGGTCTGGATGATTTCATCAAGGACATATCCATCCTGAACAACGGCGCGCTGGAGCCAGTGTTTCCTGCCACCGATGGAGACAACGACTTCATCCAGATGCCAAATATCGCGATGTGATGGTTTCTTTCGCCGTAGCTGTTTGGCACAGGAGGGGCCGAACTTGCGACCCCGGCGGGGAATGGTTTCATAGGAAACGATCATCCCGCGTTCCAACAACATCTCCTCTACCAGCCACATGCTCATTGGGAGCCGGTCATAAAGCCAAACGGCCTGCGCAATGTTCTCGGGTGGAAAACGATGGCTCTTGTAGCTGTTGGCATTCGTGTTCATGCGTGCCGTTTAAACTTAAGTCGCCAAGCACAAAACAACGTCACATTACCCAAATTAAACACACTGGCGCTAATGCCCGATCAGTCGATGTTTCCAAATTTGTCCCATTAATAAAGTCAATATTGCTAAAATTTTTCGACTTTTTTGAGGTTTTAGTTGACTTCTGATGTTGTATTTCTATTAATTGTCCTACAAATAAAGTGTTGGGTTTGATGCCGCGAGATGTCTAAGAGTGGTAATGGAAAGGTAGCAGCCGACGTGAGCCAGGCGAATGGCCGCCCGACTTCACAGTCTGCGGTTGACGAGCTTGTGGCAAAAATACGAGGCCTGATCTCGGAACGGGGTCTCGGCGTTGGAGACAATCTTCCCACAGAGCGCGAGCTTTGCGAGCATTTTCAGACGGGCCGCAACACTGTGCGGGAAGCGATGCGTATCCTTAAGGCATACGGCATCGTGACGGTGCGCCCGAAGGTTGGCGCGACCATTATTGATGACCGAATGGAGCGCGCGCTCGACCTGTTTGCCTTCAACACGCTTGAGGTATCGCGCTCGACCTTTACGGACATTCAGGGGTTTCGCGGTTTGCTTGAGGTGGCGTCAGTCGATTCCCTGCTTGAGCGGGTCACGGCGAATGACATTGATGAGCTGACGCGGGTCAACAACGAATTGCATAATGCCGAAACGGCAATTGATGCTTCTGAGGTCGATTTTCGTTTTCATACCAGGCTGATCGAGGTTCTTGGCAACAAGGCGGTCCTCGACGTCTACAAGATCATGAAACCGGTGATTTTGAAGATCATGGTGCGCGGCAAGACACGCCGCACCTTTTCGACAACCACCTTTTCAGAACACGCAGAGATTATCGACGCGCTCAATGCGCGCGACCGTGTTGCCTATCAATACAGAATGAAGACCCACCTTGAGGCGGGTTTTCCGCACTTCGAGGAGTAGCGGTCAGGAATACTGCCGGAAGGAGGAGGCCCTCCAGCAGTTATGTAAGGCGCGCGCATTGGGTGCGGCCTGTCAAAACGGGACACCTGGGAGGGTGTCGAGGAGGAGGAACATGAAACTGAAGGCTTTATTGATTTCGACCACCGCATCTGTCCTGCTGAGTGCGGGCGTGTCGGTTGCCGGTCCCGCAGTCGTGTCTGGTCCAGGTGTTGAGCCCGCGTGCTTTGCGCCTTGGAGCGCCGACACGAAATACATGCAGTGGCAGAAAAAGGAGGGCCCTTTTAAGGTTGCCATCGTCAATGGATTTGTCGGGAATACCTGGCGCATCCAGATGATCAAGACCGCCAAGGCCTATTCTGAAGATCCGGCGGTGAAGGACAAGATTGCCGAGTTCAAGGTTGTGTCAACCGGAACCGATGCTCCCGCACAGCTGGGTGCAATCGAAGACTTCATCAATCAGGGCTATGATGCCATCGTTACGATTGCAGTGGCTCCGGATGGCTTTGACCGTGTCATTCGCCTGGCGGACAAGAATGACGTTGTGCTGGTTCCCTTCGACAACGTTCTCGACACCGACAAGGTGATGCAGGTCAATGAAAATCAGCTTGAAATGGGCCGTATGTGGGGTCAATTCGCGCTGGATGAGCTGCATGCAAAGGGCGTCACAGGGGGTAAAATCCTCGAAGTTCGCGGCCTGCCAGGCAACTCCGTTGACCGCGACCGTTCAATCGGCATCAACGAGGTGTTCGAGAAGGATGGCGGCAAGTGGGAAATGGTCTCGGTTGTTGGCAACTGGGATGATGGCACCACGCAGAAGGTTGTTGCCGATGCGATTGCCGTTCACGGTCAGTTTGATGCCGTTGTTGGTCAGGGCGGTTCCAACGGTGTCATTCAGGCGCTGAAGGATGCAGGTCACCCATGGGTGCCGATTGCCGGTGAGTCTGAAAACGGCTTCCGCAAGGCAATTGCCGAATATTCCGCTGACGGCCTGAAGGGCATTTCCATCGGCCAGTCTCCGGGTCTCGTCGCAATTGCCATGAAGGCTGCCATTTCGGCACTTGAAGGCAATGTCATGCCACAGCTGATCTCCGTTCCGCTGCCGGTCGCGACCTACAAGGAACTCAAGGATGGCGAAAACTACTGGTCCGATCTTCCGGACAACTTCTTCACCGTCAACGAGTTTCCGCCTTGCGGCGTGAACATCTCCGGCCCTGCCATCATGGCGCAGGACGAGTCTGACACGAACTAAGTCCAAAATTGAAATGAGGCATGCCAGCTCCGGTTGGCATGCTTTCATCCGGCCGTCCATTGATCCGCCGGGCGCGTCTGGACGGTTTGACATGTGGTGAAGCGGATCGGGGGAGTAGACATCGTGAACGACAAGACCCGTGCGGGTGTTCCGGTTGTAGAATTGCGCGGCATTTCCAAATCCTTTTCAGGCGCAAAGGCGCTGGAAGATGTGGATTTTTCCTGCCGCAGCGGCAGCACACATGCCATTCTCGGCGAAAACGGTGCTGGCAAGTCGACGCTGATCAAGATCATGTCCGGCGTGCTGCAACCCGACAAGGGCGAGATGTTTCTCGACGGCAAGCCTGTGCGTTTCCGCTCGCCCGCAGAAGCGGCAAAATCAGGAATCGTCTGCATCTTTCAGGAATTGTCGCTGATGCCCGACCTGACGGTTGCGGATAATATTTCAATTGCTGAGCCACCACGGCGTTTCGGCCTGATCGATGGGCGCGAACAAAGACGCCGCGCCGAAGAATTGCTTGCCCGCATCAAATGCGAAGACGTCAATCCCAATGCGCTGGTGCGCGATCTCTCCCTTTCGCGCAGGCAGATGGTGGAAATTGCCAAGGCGCTTGGCATGAACCCCAAAGTGCTGATTTTGGATGAAGCAACATCAGCGCTGACGAGCCGCGATGTGGAAACCGTCTATGGTTTGCTGGGTGAGTTGAAAAACGAGAATGTCGCCTCGCTGTTCATTTCGCATCGCATGCACGAGGTGGACCGGCTTTGCGACACGCTGTCGGTCTTCCGCAACGGCAGTCATGTCGACACCTTTGCCAAGGGCGAAAGATCGCCCGGCGAGATCGTGCGCATGATGATTGGCCGTGACGTTGAGGCGCATTTCCCGCCAAAACCGGCGCCACGGGAAACCCAGCCCTATTTCGAGATTGAAGACATGTCCTGGGAAAACCGCCTGAATGGCGTCAACCTCAATGTCGGCAAGGGCGAAATCGTCGGGCTTGGCGGACTTGATGGCCAGGGACAGAAGGAATTGCTGCTTGCCCTCTTCGGCGTTCTGCGCGGTGTCGGCGGACAGGTGAAGGCGGGCGGACACGCCGTTTCGCCGTCCTCTCCGCATGATGCCAAAACGGGCGAAACACGCATTGCGCTGGTGCCGGAAGACCGCAAAACGGAAGGCCTGATGCTGCCCATGTCGATTGCCGACAATCTGCTGGCAGCGTCCTTCGACAAAGTGTCGAACGGCCCCTTCATCGACAGGGCAAAAGAACAGGCAGCCATCGAAGACGGTATCCGCAAGCTGCAGATCAAGATCAACAAGGCAACCGATGCCGTGGCGACCCTTTCAGGCGGCAACCAGCAGAAGGTTGTCATTGCCAAATGGCTGATGACCGAGCCGGATGTCATCCTGCTCAACGATCCCACCCGCGGTATTGATGTCGGCACGAAACAGGAAATCTACAAGCTGATGCGCGACCTGGCGGATACGGGCAAGGCGATCCTCTTCTATTCGACGGACTATGCCGAACTGATCGGCTGCTGCGACCGTGTTGCTGTCATGTATGACGGCGCAATCACCACCGAACTGCGTGGCGATGACATCAACGAGGAAGCTATCGTTGCAGCCTCCCTGAATATCAATACACAGTCGGCGGCATGAGGGCGGGCATGGAAAATCTCA
Organism: Ensifer sp.; assembly: GCA_050297115.1. Taxonomy (GTDB): domain Bacteria; phylum Pseudomonadota; class Alphaproteobacteria; order Rhizobiales; family Rhizobiaceae; genus Ensifer_A. The sequence goes on from JBNKQT010000385.1 coordinate 4,733, forward strand.
AAAATATGGTCTCGACCAGCTTCCGACAGGGCCGCACTTATTACGGTGCACTCGCGCTCTTTTTGGTCATCTATCTGATTTACAACATCCTTCATCCGCGCGGCTTTTCCTCCGCTGTGCTTGTTCAAAATGCCAATGAGACAGTTGCTATCGCATTTCTCGCCATGGCGCAGACGGTCCCGGTTCTTCTCGGCGGCCTCGACCTCAGCGTGGGCGCGGTGATGACGCTGACATCCTGCATCGCATCCGAACTTGTAAACGGGTCACCCGCCGAAATCCTTTTCGGCATGTTCATCACCCTGCTTGCCGGCACCACGTTTGGTTTGATGAATGGCGTTATCGTTGTCTATGGGCGGCTGCAACCGATCATCGTGACACTTGCAACGGGCGCCATAGCCATTGGGCTTGCCCTGTTCATTCGCCCCCAGCCCGGCGGCGACATTGACGGGGACCTCAACTGGGCCGTCACCAACAGTCTCTGGGATTTTGTCGACACCTATCAGTTGTTTGATCCCGACGCTGCGTGGTTTGCGCCATTTGCCTGGATCCCGGTACCGCTTGTCATGCTGGTTGCCGTGGCGTTTCTCGTCTGGATCCCCTTTAGAAAGACCGTTACCGGACGCACAGTCTATGCGATCGGCTCGGCAGAAGGGGCAGCCTACATGTCCGGCCTGCCGATCAACCGCGCAAAAATTGCCGCTTTTGCCCTGGCCGGTTTTTTTGCCGGCTGTGGTGGGCTTTATCTCGCCATCCAGACGTCTTCAGGCAATGCCGATGTCATGCAGGCAGGTGCTTACACGCTCAATTCCATTGCCGCTGTCGTTCTTGGTGGAACCTCTCTTTTGGGCGGTGTCGGCGGTGCTATCGCCTCACTGGTTGGCGCCGGAATTCTGCGCGTCATTTCGTTTTATTTCCGTATCGTCTCGATTGACCCGCTCCTGCAGCCGCTGATTGAAGGCTTCGTGCTTTTGGCAGCCGTGAGCCTTGGTGCCCTGCACACGCTGCGGGTCAAGAACAGACTTGATCTCTTTCGCTAGGTGATATGATGAACAGCTTCATTTCCAATATCCGACCCGAGAACAAGCCCATTGTCATTGCCTCGCTCTTCGTTGTGGTCATCCTGTTGATCGGCACCACCTATACATTGAGCACGCAGGGAACAGCCCCGCTCCTGTCGCCCAACTATCTGCTGCAGCAGCTGCAGACCGGCTCATTTCTCGGCATTGTGGCCGCAGGCATGATGATGGTTATCCTGCTCGGGCATATTGATCTTTCGGTGCCATGGACCTTGACCGCATCCGCCATGATGGCGGCAAGTGTCGGCGGCGAGATGGCACTGCCGACCGGCATTGCGGTCGGGCTTGCCGTCGGGCTCGTCAATGGCCTCGGTGTGGCTTATCTGCGCATCCCGTCCATGATCTTCACGCTCGGCGTGGACTCGGTTTTGCGCGGACTGATGGTTGCCCATACCGGCGGTTTTGCACCCCAGGATCAGGCAACCCCGCTTATGCGGTTTCTTGCCGCTGACCGTCTCTTCGGTATTCCAGTGGCCATTTTCGTCTGGATATTCGTCTCAGTCTGTATCGCGCTCATCCTCACTCGCACCAGTTTCGGCCGCTCGATCTACGCCACAGGAAACCGCGAAGGTGCTGCCTATCTTTCGGGTATCCGTACACGGTTGGTGATCATCGGCGCTTTCATGATGTCCGGCCTCTGCGCCGCCATTGCCGGTGTGCTTTTGGCAGGCTATTCAGCAAAGGCCTATCAGGGCATGGGGCTTCCCTTTCTCCTGCCAGCCATCGCCGCAGTCGTGCTCGGCGGAACCCGCATTCTCGGCGGCCAGGGGCGCTATATCGGCACACTCGTCGGCGTGGTTCTGATTGTTCTCTTGAACTCTGTGCTTTCCATCATGCAAATGCCAGAGGCAGGTAGGCAGATCATCTACGGTGCGGTTATCGTTGGCATGCTGCTGGTCTATGGGCGCGGCGCTAAAGTGACATCCTGATCAGGAGAGCGAGGAAACATGTCAGACATCTATGACGTCAGAAAACCCGAATTTCTAAAGCTGGTCCTGCAAAACGTTCATCTTGAGCAACTTTGGACAGGAGGTCGGTGGTGTGAAGGACCGGCCTATCACC
>JBNKQT010000386.1:0-10226 GCA_050297115.1 Ensifer sp.
TCGCATCATTTCCAGCGATGAGGCAAAGGCTACCGAGACGGCTGAGATCATTGCCGCCGCCTCCGGCATCGGTTTTGAAGTAGTGGAGAATATGGGCGAAAATGATCGCTCCGCTACTGGCTTTTTGCCGCCCGCCGAATTTGAGGCGGCAGCAGACAAATTTTTTGCCCACCCGGACGAAAGTTTCAACGGTTGGGAACGGGCCATTGATGCACAAACCCGTATTGTGAACGCTGTCGAAAGCGTACTTGCCTCTCATGATCCGGCCAAGCCCATTGCTTTCGTTGGCCACGGCGGCGTCGGCACGCTTCTAAAATGCCACCTCGGGCGAAAGCCAATCTCACGCTTGGGCGATCAACCGCCGGGTGGCGGCAATCTCTTTTGTTTTAACCTTGCGAACCGGGTGCTGAAATGCGACTGGACACCAATGGAAACGTGGACGGGGTGGAATGAATGACTGCCGATATGCGTGAGCGCCTGATTACCGGCCTGGATGTGCCGACAGTGGCGGAAGCCGAAGCAATTGTGAAAAAGCTCGGCGACGAAGTTCTCTTTTACAAAATAGGCTATCAGCTGGCCTTTGCCGGTGGTCTGGAACTGGCGCGCGATCTTGCCAAAGACGGCAAGAAAATCTTTCTCGACATGAAATTGCTCGACATCGACAATACAGTCAAAAGCGGCGTTGAGAATATCGTGAAAATGGGCATGACGATGCTTACGCTTCATGCCTATCCCAAGGCCATGCGTGCTGCTGTGGAAGCCGCGAAAGGCTCTGACCTCTGCTTGCTGGGCGTGACGGTTCTCACCTCGATGGACGAGCAGGATGTGATTGATGCGGGCTATGAATATGATCCGCACACACTTGTGTTGCGCCGGGCCGAACAGGCGCGGGCGGCAGGCATGGGTGGCATTGTATGCTCGGCTCAAGAAGCTTCCGCCGTTCGCAAGATCGTTGGCCCCGACATGGCGATTGTGACACCGGGTATCCGCCCGGCAGGGGCGGACAAGGGCGACCAGAAGCGGGTGATGACACCGGCTGAAGCCTTGAATGCCGGTTCCTCACATTTGGTTGTTGCACGGCCCATTGTGAAAGCTGCAGATCCGGTGGAAGCTGCAAGAGCGATTTTGGCTGAAATGGCTGCGGCCTGACAACGGGAGAAAAGCGATGGCAAAAGGATATTGGATTGCGCGTGTCGATGTGCGTGAGCAGGAGCGTTATCACGAATATGTCGATGCGGCGAAAATCGCGTTCGAAAAATACGGTGCCAAGTTTCTCGCTCGCGGCGGCGAGCATGAAATTGCAGAAGCTCCGGGCCGCGCACGCAACGTGATTATTGAGTTCGACTCACTTGCTACCGCACAGGCTTGCTACCACTCAACCGAATACCAAGTGGCTGCAAACATTCGCAAAGAAATTGCAGACGGCGAAATTGTGCTGGTCGAGGGTGTGTGAGGCAATTTGATCCGCACTCAAACCTTCACCTCATGCACAGATTCATATAAAGACTGTTGCAATAGCATTTCTGATTTCAGGGGACTTTGAGAAATATGACTATGTCCAACCAGCCCAAGCTCGTCACTGTTTTCGGCGGTTCGGGTTTTGTGGGCCGCCACATTGTTCGCGCGCTGGCCAAAAGAGGCTATCGTATTCGCGTAGCGGTGCGCCGCCCAGATCTGGCTTTCCATCTCCAGCCGCTTGGCAACCCGGGGCAGATTTCCCTCGTGCAGGCCAACCTGCGCTTTCGCAACTCTGTTGATGCGGCGGTCAAAGGGTCTGACTATGTGATCAACTGTGTGGGCATCCTCTTCGAGAAGGGCCGCAACACTTTCAACGCAGTTCAGGAATTCGGTGCCCGTGCGATTGCCGAGGCAACACGTGCAGAAGGCGCAAAGCTGATTCACATTTCGGCAATTGGTGCGGATGCTGACAGTGACTCCGTTTACGCCTCCACAAAGGGCCGCGCAGAAAACGCTATCCGCGAAATTCTGCCCGACGCCATTGTCATGCGGCCATCGGTTATTTTTGGGCCGGAAGATGATTTCTTCAACAAATTTGCCAGCATGGCGCGTTTTGCACCTGCCCTGCCTCTGATTGGTGGCGGCGAAACAGAATTCCAGCCAGTATTTGTTGGCGACGTCGCTGAAGCGGTTGCACGTGGCGTGGAAGGCAAGCTTGAGGACGGCAAGACCTATGAACTGGGTGGACCGGAAATTCTCACCTTCCGCCAGATTCTGGAAATGATTTTGGAAGAGATCGACCGGGATCGTCCGCTTGTGTCTCTACCTTTCGGCATCGCATCCTTTATCGGTTCAATTGCCTCGATGGTGCCCTTCGTTGATCCGCCGTTGACGGCTGATCAGGTTACGCTCTTGAAATCGGACAATGTCGTTTCGCAGGATGCGGCCGATGCTGGCCTGACCCTTGATGGCATGGGTATCAACCCGACTTTGGCGTCAGCCATCATTCCTGCCTATCTGGTGCAATACCGCCCGCAAGGACAGTATACGCGCTCAGGCAAGGCAGTCTGACTCGAACAAATAAGAACCTGAAGCCCGGCAAAAGCCGGGCTTTTTTGCCTTTATATGAGGCAGTCTCATGGAATTGAGCATCAGTTGTAAATTTATCGCAAGATAAAATTGTTGGCGGTTAACGCCGCGTTCAGCTTAACAACCTATTGTCAGAAAGCGAGCGCACGGGTAGAGGACACGCCAAACCTCGTGGGACGATTCACGGGCAAAAGATTTTTGGAGAGGCTTTTCGTTTAATGGGCAAATCAATTGCAATTTTGTTCGCATGTGCAGCTGCTGTCATTTTGGGCGCGTCTCTTGCCGCTCCAACGGCCGTTGCTTCCAAATCCAATTGCGCTCCAGCTTACGGCGTCGATCCGTGCAAGGTGAATAACTGATTTGATGCGGATGGCCTTCCTGCAAAGGTTGCCCATTGCTCAACCAAAACCGGGCGGAATTCTATCCGCCCAAGGCCTTGCTTCCTCAAGCGCTCCAGCGAGAGAAAACAGCGTTTCCTCGTCGCCAAACCTCCCAATAAAATGCATGCCAACAGGCAAACCATCCTCAGTCCAATGCAATGGTACCGACATGGCCGGCTGACCAGTGGCATTGAAAACCGGCGTCCAGGGAATGAATGAAAAAGTCTCCTTGGCAAGCGGTTCAATAAGCCCCAGTGCCTTGATAACCCAACCAGCATCAAATTTGCCGAGAATGCGGATCATGGCTTGCTCTGCAGGTTTGGGAAGCAATGTGCCGACCTTGACCGGCGGGCTTGCCAAAACCGGGGTCATGGCGACATCGTATTCCTCATAGAACTGCATTACAGCGCGGGCCGTCGATTTCATATAGCGCAGGGCAGAGGAAAGATCGGTGGCAGAGAAGGTCCGCCCCAACAGGGCCATGCCAAATGTTGATGCATCAAAGTCCGCTGGACGAACTTTTACCCCGGCACGCTCAGCCGTTTCCATCACATCAGCGCGTAGTTCAGCCGCAATCAGGGTTATGAAAGCCATGGCGAAGCGCTCGCGCTCAATCTCAGGCGCAGCTTCAACAACCTCATGGCCCATTTCCTCCAGAAGTTTGACCGTTGCGCCAAACCCTTCAAGGACCTGCGGATCCACCGTCTCACCCAGCATGGGCTTTGCTGATACGGCTATCTTTAGCCGTCCTGGTGCGCGGCCAGCCGCTTCCAGCCACGAACCTCCAAAATGCGGGGCGGCGTGAGGCGCACCGATATCGGCTCCATGCGTTGCGTCCAGCATCGCGGCACTGTCGCGAACGCTGCGGGTCAGCACATGCTCCTGCGCGAAGCCTTGCCAGTTCTCGGCAACATGTGGTCCAGCAGGTGTACGCGCGCGTGTAGGCTTCAATCCAAACAGGCCGCAGGCAGATGCAGGAATGCGAATGGAACCGCCACCATCTCCACCGCTGGCGATGGGCACAAAACGCGCGGCGACGGCAGCGGCAGACCCGCCGCTGGAGCCGCCCGCTGTGCGGGACAAGTCCCACGGATTCCGGGTTGGACCAAAAGCAACCGGTTCCGTGTAGGGCGTCAAACCGAATTCGGGCGTGTTGGTTTTGCCGAGAATGTTCAAACCAGCTGCCTTCCAGCGGGTTACAAGCTCACTGTCTCGCTCGGCGGGGATATCCTTGAGTAGACGATTACCGGAGGCGGTAGGAACGCCTTCAACAGTCGAAAGCAGGTCTTTCAGAAGAAAGGGAACACCGCCAAATGGCCCGGACTGCGGTTCTTCCGCCTGCCGCCGTGCCATATCAAAAAGCGGATTGATTACAGCATTGATTTTGGGATTATGTTTATCAATGAGATGAATGGCTGCCTCAGCCAGTTCACTTGCATTGGCCTCGCCCTTGCGCACCAGTTCAGCCAAAGCCAAACCATCACATTTGATATATTCGTCAACTGGAAACATGAAACCCTCCGCCTGTTCCGTCAGGTTTCACGAAACGCCATGCATAAGCAAGAGAATAAAAAACCCGGCAATTGCCGGGTCTTTCAAATCAGTTTGCCCAGAGTTTAGTTGGACGTTTCTGTTGTTTCAGCAGCAGGCGCTTCTTCTGCAGCGGCAGCTTCATCTGCTGCCGGCGCAGCAGCCTCAGGTGAAGGAAGCGGAACAGGGCTGGAAGACAACGTGCGCAGATATGCAATCAGATCGGCGCGGTCTGCATCCTTCTTGATGCCGGCAAAGCCCATAGCTGTGCCAGAAACAAAAGCCTTCGGCTTAATGAGGAAGTGGTTGAGGTTGTCGTATGTCCAAAGCTCTTCGCCACCTTTAGAGAATTCCTGCATAGAGCTGGAATATGAGAACCCTTCGTGGCTGGCGACCGGACGATCAACAATACCCCAAAGATTTGGGCCAACTTTGTTTGCTCCACCTTCATCGCCGGTGTGACAGGCAGCACACTTCTTGAAGACGCCTTCGCCCTTGGAGGCATCAGCGCTGGCAAGCAGGACCGCGATTGGCGTTTCTGCAGGAGCCTCTTCGGCGGCACCGCCGTCATTGCTCTCAGCCACTGCGATTTTGAAGCCCGGCTCTTCGGGTGCTTCGGTCGCAAAAATTCCTTCAGACGCAATAGAAACGGTCATGAGCACAAAAACAGTGCCCAGCAGCGCGCCAATTGCAGTGTTCATTTTTGAGTTCATCCACAAACTCTCCCCTGGAAGACGCCTGGCGATCAAAAACCGGCGCATCTTGAATTCGCGCGGAACCTATGTCTTTTAGCGTTTTAACGCAACAGTGTTTAGGCCCCTTTAGTGAGACCTTTTGACACTTTTCAAGCGGGATTTGAAGCCTTGGATGAAAAGAACAGCAATTTGTCACAAACATTGGTGTTGATACCGGCGCGCATGGCCTCCACTCGCCTGCCCGGCAAGCCCTTGGCCGACATCTGCGGAGCACCGATGATCGTGCAGGTCGCGCGGCGCGCTACCGAATCAAAAATGGGCCGCGTTGTTGTCGCGGTGGATGACGAAACCGTCTATGAAGCCGTTGAAAAAGCAGGCTTTGAAGTGGTGATGACGAGTTCAGAGCATCAATCCGGCTCAGACCGCATTCACGAGGCCATGTTGAAATGCGATCCAGAGGGCAAAGCGCGCTACATCATTAACGTACAAGGCGACCTGCCGACAATTGAGCCGGAAACAGTTCAGGCTGCCTTGCGCCCGCTGGAAAACGATGAGGTCGATATTGCCACACTTGCGGTGGAAATTACGGATGAGGAAGAAAAGTCAAATCCTTCCGTTGTAAAGATCGTTGGTTCGCCGCGTTCCCAAACGCGCCTGCATTGTCTTTACTTCACCCGCGCAACCGCACCCTGGGGCGATGGGCCGCTTTATCACCATATTGGCCTATACGCCTATCGTCGTGAAGCACTTGAACGATTTGTCACACTCAAACCATCTATCCTTGAAATGCGTGAGCGTCTGGAGCAACTTCGCGCCCTGGAAGCTGGCATGCGCATTGACGCTGAAATTGTGAAAGCCGTGCCTCTGGGCGTGGACACGCCTGCCGATCTTGAAAAAGCGCGCGCTGTTCTTGCCGCACGATAATCAAACGAAAGCCTTGTCATGAGAACCAGAACCAACCGCATTTCTTTCCAGGGTGACTTCGGCGCCAATTCCGACATGGCTTGCCGCGATGTTTATCCGGACATGGACCCCATGCCCTGCCAGACGTTTGAAGATGCATTTAACGCGGTGGAGAGCGGCGCTGCGGACCTGGCGATGATTCCGGTTGAAAACACACTTGCCGGTCGTGTTGCCGATATTCACTACCTGCTGCCGGAATCGCGGCTGCATATTGTCGGCGAATATTTCATGCCAATCCAGTTTCAGCTGATGGTGCTACCCGGCACAAAGTGGGAAGACATCAAAACCGTGCACAGCCATGTGCATGCGCTTGGCCAGTGCCGCAAGATTGTGCGCGATAATGGTTGGAGAGCTGTTGTGGCAGGCGATACGGCAGGTGCTGCAAAGCTTGTTTCTGAAACTGGTGACAAGACGATGGCGGCGCTTGCTCCAAGGTTGGCAGCTGACCTTTACGGGCTCGAAATTCTCGCCGAAAATGTTGAGGATTCGGACGCCAACGTGACTCGCTTTCTGGTCCTTTCTCCCACACAGAGCATTTGCGAGCGCGAAAATCCCGATGATCTTATCGTCACGACCTTCGTTTTCAATGTGCGCAATATTCCAGCCGCGCTTTACAAGGCAATGGGGGGCTTTGCGACCAATGGCGTGAACATGACCAAGCTGGAAAGCTACCAGATTGGCGGCAAGTTTGTTGCCACACAGTTTTACGCCGATATCGAGGGCCATCCGGCGGACGAGAATGTCAAACATGCACTGGACGAGTTGAAGTTCTTCTCAGAGCAGGTTCGCATCCTGGGTGTTTACAAGGCCCACCCCATGCGCCGTCAATTCTCCATCTGACCAATCAAGCTGGCCAATCCAGCCAGTCGCGCATCAAGCGGTGCGCAATTGCACCTTTGGGCGGGGCTGATCCCGGCTCGCCCATTGTGCGGGCCAGCATTTCTTCTGTCTCCTCACGGCTGAACCAGCGGCAATCGACAAGCTCCTTGTTGTCAAAATCGATATCCAGACTCTCGGCCTTGGCAAAACAGCCAATCATCAATGTGTGCGGCACCGGCCAGGGCTGTGAGGCATAGATACGAACGGCACCGACCGTAATGTTCGATTCTTCCAGCGTCTCGCGCCGAACGGCATTTTCGATTGTTTCGCCCGGCTCCACAAAACCCGCAAGGCAGGAATACATTCCTTCAGGAAAGTGTGGGCTGCGGCCGAGAAGACAACGGCTATTCTCCTCGTCAACGACCATCATAATCGCAACCGGGTCTGTGCGCGGGAAAGCCATGTTGTCGCAAACGGTGCAGATGCGCTTGTAGCCACCCGCCTTCGGCTCCATCAGGTTTCCGCATTTGCCGCAAAACTTGTTCGTCAATGCCCAGTGAACCAGCGAGTAGGCCTGTGCTGCCTCACCCAGCATTTCGCCTTCCAGAATATTCTCGCGATAAACGGTGCGCGCACTTGCGGCCTTGTAGAGTTCCGGCAGATTGTCCGTGTCGATATCAACCGGCACAGCGATGCGCGGTTCGCCATTTTCCTTGTAGCCCAACAAGACACCATTATCGGGGTCAGGGTTGAGTGCTGCCAGCTCATATGGTGCAAAGAGCGGGTCGAGAACCTGCCGATCATGCTTCAATATCATTTTGCCGTTGGCAATCGCATAGATATGCGTGCCTTCCGTGGCGAAGGCCTTTTCCAGGCAGTCATCGTCCCGGTTTTCGGCATCGCGAATGAGTGCATTTTCGGCAAAAGCGGTCAGGCTGGAAGGTTCTGGGTGGGGCGTTTGGAGATCAAAAATCGAACGCGTCATGCATCAAGCACTTTCAGAAATGAATCAGTGAGTTTTTCTTTTTCAGTATTTTCATAAGCAACCGGTTTTTCAAACCCCCAGATCGGGCCCGGCCAGTTCGCATCACCTTCAAAACGGGCAACAACGTGGACATGAAGCTGACGGACGATGTTGCCAATGGCTGCTGTATTAATCTTGGTGGCGCCTGTCGCCTTCTTCAGCGCCCTGGCAACCATATCTGTCTCAAAAGCCAGCATTGTCTGGTCAAGCGGCGTGAGTTCAAAGATTTCACTTACATCAGCCCTTTGCGGCACGAGGATAAACCAAGGCCAGCGGCTGTCATTGCTCAGCCGCAATTCACATAGCCCCAAACGCGTTACCAACCCGCTGTCACGCGCCAGCCTTTCATCAAGCACAAACTCGGACAAATACATCACTCCCGTTCATTCCATTTTCTTTTGTCGAAAGATTAGCAGTTTTTTTGTCCCTTGGCTTGCATTTGATCGCTTAATTGACGATATGTGCCATTGGGAGGCTGGTGGTGGACGGACCACTCGCCAACCGGGTCAGGTCCGGAAGGAAGCAGCCCTAACGAGTTCGGCACGGGTCATCGTGCCGGCCTCCCACCCTTTTAGTTTTCCGGATGCCCGGTTACAGGCTTTTTGTCCGGCAGCCCGGATGAGAATAACCGGCGGGCGATGAGCACAGACGATCTCACCACTTCCAAGACTGAACAGCCCTCCGCTGGCTATCGCGTTCTCGCGCGTAAATACCGCCCGAAAGACTTCTCTGACCTGATGGTCGGCCAGGAGCCGATGGTCAAAACGCTGACCAATGCGTTTGAGAGCGGGCGCATTGCACAGGCCTATATGCTGACCGGTGTTCGCGGTGTGGGCAAAACCACGACCGCCCGTATTCTGGCCCGCGCGCTGAACTACAAGACCGACACAATCGACAAACCAACCATCGACCTGAAAGAGCCCGGCGAACATTGCCAGGCGATTATGGATGGCCGTCATGTTGATGTGATCGAGATGGACGCGGCCTCGCATACGGGTATCGATGACATCCGCGAGATTATCGAACAGGTGCGCTACCGCCCTGTGTCTGCCCGCTACAAAGTTTACATTATCGACGAAGTGCACATGCTTTCCACGCAGGCTTTCAACGGCCTGTTGAAGACGCTGGAAGAGCCGCCGGAACATGTGAAGTTCATCTTCGCGACGACCGAAATCCGCAAAGTGCCGATTACGGTTCTTTCGCGCTGTCAGCGTTTTGACCTGCGCCGCATTTCGGCAGCCGATCTCGTGGGCCTCTTTTCTACCATTGCCGGAAAGGAAGGTATTGAGGCTGACCCCGAAGCGCTTTCCATGATTGCACGTGCGGCTGAAGGTTCAGCCCGCGATGGCCTTTCGCTGATGGATCAAGCGATTGCCCATGGTGCTGGCGCGGTGGAAGCTGAAACCGTGCGCACCATGCTGGGCCTTGCCGACCGCGCGCGCGTGACTGATCTTTTCGGCCTTCTGGTCAATGGCGATGCCGCGGGCGCTCTTGCTGAATTCGAAAGCCAGTATGAAGCGGGCGCAAACCCAGTAGCCGTGCTGAATGATCTTGCCGATTTCACGCATCTGGTGACCCGCACCAAATATATTCCCGAAGCTGCAGAAGATCCGGCAATCAGCGAGGCTGAGCGCACCAAAGGTGCGGAATTCGCGGGCTCTGTGGCTGTAACCACACTTTCGCGCATGTGGCAGATGCTTTTGAAGGGTATTCCGGAGACGGAAACCTCATCGCGCCCGGCCAGTGCCGCCGAAATGGTGCTGATACGCATTGCGCATGCGGCCAACCTGCCCTCGCCTGAAGATGCGGCCCGTCGTTTGGCTGAAATGGCAGATGGTGGAGAACCCGCACCGCAGGCCTCCGGCAGACCATCATCACCGAATGGCGGCGCACATGCCTTTGCCAGCAATGGTGCAAATGCGATTTCGACCGCAGCTATGGGCGCCCCCGCACCCACAAATGCACCGCGCGCTATGTTGCGCAGTGTTCCAAAACCCGAAACACCACCGCAACAGGCCCCGACGCCCGAAATTGGCAAGACCGATTTACCCGACGTATCCCCTGCACAAGCAGCCGAAATGCTGGTGCCTGTGCGCTCGCTGGAAGATATTGCAGACCTCTGCTCCAAAAATCGCGACCCCAAGCTGAAAGCAATGGTGCGCCAGTTCGTGCATCTGGTAAAGCTGGAGCCGGGAAAGCTGGAAATTTCGCTGGCCAGCGATGCACCCCGTTCTCTCGTCAACGACCTCAAAAATCGGCTGGATGAAT
>JBNKQT010000387.1:0-4759 GCA_050297115.1 Ensifer sp.
GCTGCATCAATCAACGCACGCACGATGGGGCTGTCGTTGGACGTGCGGTAGAGCGTTTGCTTGATAGCGAGAACATCCGGATCGCGGGCGGCTTGTAGCAAAAACTGCACGACGACGTCGAAGGATTCGTAAGGGTGGTGAACCACCATGTCCTTTTCGCGAATAGCAGCAAGGCAATCGCCGCCATGTTCGCGCACGCGCTCGGGGAACCGAGGGGTGAAGGGTGCAAAGAGCAGGTCTTCGCGGGGTGTCTTGGCAATTTCAGACAGTGTATTGAGCGCCAACAGGCCGGGCATAACCGCCACACGGTTTTCCGGTACGTTCAATTCGTGCACGACAAACTTGCGCAGCGATTCGGGCATTTCGGAATCGGTCTCGATGCGAATGACCGAACCGCGACGGCGGCGTTTGAGAGCAGTTTCGAAATAGCGAACCAGATCTTCGGCCTCTTCCTCAACTTCAATATCGCTGTCACGAATGATGCGGAATGTACCGGAGCCTTCCACCTCGTAACCGGGGAAGAGCTTGTCGATGAACATGCTCACCACATCTTCCAGCGTGATGTAGCGGATTGTGGAACCATGATCTGGCAGACGGATGAACCGGTTCAACGCGACCGGCAGGCGCAAAAGCGCGGTCATGTTTTCGCGGCCCGCGGTACTGGCTAGCTGCAGACCAATGGAAAAGCCCAGATTGGGGATGAACGGGAACGGGTGTGCCGGGTCAATCGACATCGGTGTGAGGACCGGGAAAACCGACTGCTGAAACTCGTTTTCCAGCCAAATCCTATCCTGCCCTTCAAGCGCTGCCGGGCGCACGATCAGCACATCTTCGGCCGCCAGGTTTTGCTGTAAGACCGCCAGGGCGGCCTGCTGCTCCATCTGAAGGTTGTCTATTTCCTTCAGGATATCTTCAAGCTGCTCAGCAGGCGTTTTTCCGTCAGGGCTTTTCATGACGATGCCCTGGCGAACCTGACCTTCGAGGCCAGCCACGCGCACCATGAAAAATTCATCAAGGTTAGCTGCGGAAATGGACAGGAAGCGAACACGTTCCAGAAGCGGGTGTGCAGTGTTCAGCGTTTCTTCCAGAACACGGCGATTGAACTGCAACCAGGAAAACTCGCGATTGATGAAACGTTCAGGGCGGTCGAACCAGCCCTCGTCGGCGACCGTCGTTGCATCATCATTCGCATGTTCGTGATTTGCCTGTTCGGCCGACATATCCATTCACACCACCTCAAACACAGATTCGGGCAAAAACCGCCCATTCAGGCCACCAGTTATAACAGAATGACGATGGATATGTGACAATCAAATTTGCCGGTCACCACTTTCCATTTGGTTCAACACCTCTGCAGCCAGATTGCGGCTGATTTTCACTCCACGGGCCAGCGCAAGGTGGTCGAGGCGGTCGACAACCTGAGAGGCGGCGGACATGGAGCGCTCCATGCGGGCTGCCAGATAGGAAATGAGACGATCATCGGCAAAAAGCTGACGGTCGGCAAAGAGTTTGACCAGGACCTGAGCGAGCAGTTCGTCGTCCGGCTCGCCGATTTCCACCATGGTGGCAGCCTTTAAGCGTGATTGCAGGTCGGGCAGCGTGACTGGCCATGATGACGGCCATGAGCGGGCCGTCATTAAGAGTGTGGTGCCATTTTGCCTGACGGCGTTGATGGTGTGGAACAGTTCGGCGTCATCAAACGGAACCCGGTCGGCATCCTCAAACAATACCGGACTGTCGACGGCGAGCTGTGAAGCATTGCTGCCTGCCTTGGGCGTAATGATCTCGGCATGCGCCTCTTGTTGCCAGATGCTGGCCAGGTGGGATTTTCCAGAACCGGGCGGGCCTGCAAGGATAACCACGGGTGATGGCCAATCGGGCCAGCGATCAATCATCGATACAGCCGCCTCCAGAGGCGCGCCGATGAGGAGATCATCGCGCGTGGAGCGAGCCACGTGGCCGAAGGCCAGCGGCAACTGTTCGCTGGTTTTTCTGTCTGTCATTTCTGCGGCTCTTCGCTTGGCGCTTCTACAGCTTCGCTCTTTTCCAGGGTGCGGCTGTCACCTTGATAGAGATCGCTATCGAGATAACGCGCAATGGCGTGGCGCACCAGAACGCCGACAGATGCGGCGGCAGGCACAGCAACGAGCAGGCCGACAAACCCGAACAAAAGGCCGAAAGCAAAGAGTGCAAACATCAGCCAAACCGGGTGCAGCCCGACGCTGTTGCCAACCAGTTTTGGCTGGAGAATGTTGCCTTCGATGAACTGGCCCAGAGCAAAGATGGCAACCACAAGGCCAATCCACCAATAATCTGGCCAGAACTGGACCAGTGCGACACCTAGCGACAGAACCAGCCCAACGGTGGAACCGACATAGGGAATGAAGCTGATAAGGCCAGCAAAAAGGCCTATCAAAAGACCAAAATTGAGCCCGACCAAGGACAACCCAGCCCCATAGAAGATGCCGAGGATGAGGCAAAGCGTGCCCTGCCCGCGGACGAATCCGGCAATCGTGCGATTCATTTCGTGGCTGATCTGGCGCACGGTCTTAACGTAGTCGCGCGGCACGAGTGCATCCAGCTTGGCGACCATATGATCCCAGTCGAGCAGCAGATAGAAGGCGACAACGGGTGTGATGACGAGGAGCGAAATGACATCGACAAGGGCCTTGCCCGAGTTCCAGAGCTTGCCGGCAAAAGCGGCGATGAATTTGGTGCCCTCACCCAACAGACTGGAGAAGTTTTCTCTGATCGAACCGATCTGCTCGTGCAGCCATGCGGGCAGGCTGATTGTGTGAGCAGCATCGGTGATAATTGACTGCAGTGTCGTGAGATAACCGGGAAGCTCGCTTAGAAACGCGGTCGCCTGTGAAATCAACAGCGGAATGATGATCATCATCGAAAGGATGAAAACCACCACGAACAGAATGAGGATCGAAAGGGTGGCTGCCATGCGGCTAAAACCCTTGCTCTCGAACCAGTCTGCAACGGGGTCAAGAAAATAGGCCAGCGCCATGCCCGCCACGAAGGGAAGCAGGATAGAGCGGAATACGGCAAGGAAGGCGATGACAAACAGGAATACCGCCAACCAAAAGAAAAGCTGACGTCT
Organism: Ensifer sp.; assembly: GCA_050297115.1. GTDB lineage: Bacteria > Pseudomonadota > Alphaproteobacteria > Rhizobiales > Rhizobiaceae > Ensifer_A. The sequence goes on from JBNKQT010000387.1 coordinate 3,110, forward strand.
GAGTGCGCCTGGCGAAATATGGGTCGTCATGGCCTCTATCCTCGTCTGTTACGGCCTCATTTCAGGACTGCTTCATATGCTGCATCCAAACATGCAGATAGGACGCCCCCGAAGCAATGGTCAAGCCCGCGGTAAACCATACGGCGACCAACAGAAAATTAGCGGGGAAAAGACCAAAGGCCTCGACTGCAAGGAACAGTGAAGCCAGAACGATCTGCGCCAATGTCGTGGCTTTTGAGATGAAAAGCGGCTTTACTTCCAATGGATCGCCGACCAGAGACGAAATAGCCACAGCACCCATGATGAGGGCGTCGCGCGAAACAGCAATAAAAACAAACCAGTCCGGCAATGTTCCAATGATTGCGAGGCTGATAAATACCGAAACCAGCAGGGCCTTGTCTGCCAGAGGGTCCAGCCATGCGCCCAGTGTGGTCTGCTGGTCAAAAAACCGTGCGATGATGCCGTCAATGGCATCAGAGGCACCCGCAATGATGAAGACAATCAGTGCTGTCGCCATGGCCCCGTGCAAAAGTGCGTAGATCACGACGGGAACAAGCAGAAAACGAAAAATGGTAATCAGGTTGGGTAGTGTCATAGCGTGACCAGCCTCGGTTTGCCTACCCTATTTGGGGTTGTAGTTGGCAAAATACCAGACTCGCGCCATGGCCAGATTTGGTGTCCCCAGAGATAGCTGGTGGCCTGGGTCTCCGCGGGGAAACCGGATTGGCCTCCCCGCAGAGCGATCATTCCAGTTGATCAGATATCAGCACCGAACAGCATGACTGGCGCACCACCGGTGGAAAGACGTGCGGCATCGGCGGAAATTTCCTGCATTTCCGGAGAAGCGAGTGCCGCCTGCATTTCCTCCATGGAGGGGAATGGCATGGTGAACATCAGATAATAGGGTGCGACGCCATCTGGACCGGGCGCAAGGCGCGTGATGGTGTAGGGTTTCACATCTGTCGGCATGCCGGTTTTTTCGTGCAGCATCTTGATATGCTTTTCATATTCGGCATCGAATACTGCTGTATCAGTGGGCTGTGGGTACAGGGCTACGAACCTGACGGTCATGGCATAAATCTTCTTTTGGTAACGCCTTGAAGGCCTTATGCTTGTCAAACAACCGGTTACGCATCCGTCAACAGTTTTGGGCAGATCACGCATATCGCCCGTATGCCACGATCAAACCGATGAAATTGCGGGGCAAAAGGCCCATTGCCGCTTGCATAACAAACGCCTTCATGCCAAACGCTGGCCAATTATTTTCCTGCCGGGAGTGATGCGCATGAGCACCGAAGGACGCAATGGTCTGACCTATAGCGATGCAGGCGTCGATATTGATGCCGGGAACCTGATGGTCGAGAAGATCAAGCCTGCCGTGCGCTCTACGATGCGCTCCGGTGCAGATGGCGAAATCGGCGGTTTCGGCGGACTTTTCGACCTGAAGGCGGCGGGCTTTAAAGACCCTATTCTGGTGGCCGCCAATGATGGTGTTGGCACCAAGCTGAAGATTGCCATTGATGCCGATTTTCATGACACGGTAGGGATCGACCTCGTAGCCATGTGCGTGAACGATCTTGTCGTTCAAGGTGCAGAGCCCCTCTTCTTCCTCGACTATTTTGCCACCGGCAAGCTGGACCCGGATCAGGG
>JBNKQT010000388.1:0-3213 GCA_050297115.1 Ensifer sp.
TTTACTAACCCGTGGACCCACAGGATCAAAAATGACCCGCACTATCGTTGCATCCGCTACCAAGGAAATCGCCATCGGCTTCGACCAGCCCTTCTGCGTCATCGGCGAACGCATCAACCCGACTGGCCGTAAGAAGCTGGCTGCAGAAATGGTTGAAGGCAACTTCGACACCGTTCGCAAGGACGCCCTGGAACAGGTTGCTGCTGGCGCAACCATGCTTGACGTCAATGCTGGTGTGACTGCCGTTGACCCGAACGCGACCGAGCCGGGCCTTCTCGTCAAGACACTCGAAATCGTTCAGGAACTGGTTGATGTTCCGATTTCCATCGACAGCTCCGTGACCGCTGCCATTGAGGCTGCGCTGAAGGTTGCCAAGGGCCGCCCGCTGATCAACTCGGTGACCGGCGAGGAAGAAAAGCTCGAAGCCATCCTGCCGCTTTGCGCCAAATACAATGTGCCGGTTGTTGCAATTTCCAACGACGAATCCGGTATCTCCATGGACCCGGACGTCCGCTTTGCCGTTGCCAAAAAGATCGTTGAGCGCGCTGCAGACTACGGCATCAAGCCTGAAGATGTGGTTGTTGACCCGCTCGTTATGCCAATCGGCGCTCTGGGCGACGCTGGCCGTCAGGTCTTCTCACTGCTCTACCGTCTGCGCAACGAACTGAAGGTCAACACGACTTGCGGTCTTTCCAACATTTCGTTCGGTCTGCCGCACCGTCACGGCATCAACGCCGGCTTCATCCCGATGGTGGTTGGCGCTGGCATGACGTCTGCGATCATGAACCCATGCCGCCCGCAGGAAATGGAGGCGGTTCGCGCTGCCAACGTTCTGAACGGCACAGACCCGAATTGTGGGGAATGGATCATGACCTACCGTGACCACCAGCCTGCAGCTGCAGGCGCTACAGCTGCTACTGCAGCTCCGGCTGCCGGTGGCCGTGGTGGCCGCCGTGGTGGCCGCGCTGCTCGTGTTGGCGGTTGATTTAATCTGATTGAATGCCCGCTTCACCATATTTGAAGCTGCGGCATCTCAGACCTGACAATTCCACCGGCCCTCTTGTGGCCGGTGGTTCCCCGGAAAAATAACAGAGAGAGGCAAACCAATGCTGGGGAGACTCGCGCAGATCAGCAAAGACCTGCGAATTCTTGCACATGGCGACTATCAAGACGCCAAACACCTTGCCGACTACGTCGCGCTTCTTTCCCGCGTCATCTTTCTCGCAGCACTTTCCGCAATCATCTGGAAACACGCCCTATCAGGCATTGATCAGATATTCTATTACCCGCTGGCCGCTGGCATGACCCTGCTTGTGCTTCATCTTCTGAAGCACATCTATTGGATGACATACGACTATGTGAGCGGTTTCTTCGGTGAAGAAAGCAGCGATATGCGCGAAGCCTTCGTGCTGCTGATTTCCCTCCTTGCCACTCTCGCCGTGATCTTCGGCATTGTACGGCTGTATTTTGAAATCATCCAAAGCGAAATCAATATCGGAGCCTGGATTACCGCCCATGACCAGCCCTGACGAACACCTCGTTCTCTTCATGCCGTCCGGCAAACGCGGACACTTTCCAACCGGTACGACCGTTTTGGATGCTGCACGCTCTCTTGGTGTATATGTGGAAAGTGTTTGCGGTAGCCGCGCCACATGTGGACGTTGTCAAATCGAAGTGCAGGAAGGCAACTTCGCCAAACACAAAATCGTTTCCTCAAAAGACCATATTTCTCCAATCGGTCCCAAGGAAGAGCGCTTCAACGAAGTGCGCGGTTTGCCAGAAGGCCGCCGCCTCTCCTGCTCTGCCACCATCCTCGGCGACATGGTGATCGACATTCCGCAGGATTCCATTGTCAATGCGCAGGTGGTGCGCAAGGATGCCGACGAACGCGTCATCGAACGAAATCCAGCCATCAGCATGTGCTATGTCGAGGTGGAAGAGCCCGACATGGAAAAGCCACTCGGCGATCTCGACCGCCTCTATGAAGCATTGAAAAATGATTGGGGCTTCGAAAATATCGAGGCCGACTTCCACCTCATACCGCAGGTTCAGAAAATTCTGCGCAAGGGCGAGTGGAAAGTGACAGCGGCAATCCATCACGATGGAGAGAATGACCGGCCTCGCCTTGTCGCGCTTTACCCAGGCCTGAAAAACGAGGCCTATGGCATTGCCTGCGATATCGGCTCCACAACAATTGCCATGCATCTCACCTCGCTGCTCTCGGGCCGCAACCTTGCCTCCGCGGGAACATCCAACCCGCAGATCCGGTTTGGTGAAGACCTGATGAGCCGCGTCTCCTATGTGATGATGAATCCCGATGGCCGTGAAGCTATGACAAAGGCCGTGCGCGAGTCCATCAACACACTGATTGGCCGCGTATGCAAAGAAGGCGGCATTTCCCGCAAAGACATTCTCGATCTGGTTTTCGTCGGAAACCCGGTTATGCACCACCTGTTTCTGGGCATCGACCCGACGGAACTGGGCGGGGCCCCATTTGCGCTGGCTATCTCCGGTGCAGTCAGCATGAAAGCCATCGAAATCGGTATCGCCGCTAATCAGGGCGCGCGCGTCTATATGCTGCCATGCATCGCAGGCCATGTGGGCGCCGATGCCGCCGCTGCTACGCTTTGCGAAGGCCCGCACCGTCAAGACGAGCAAATGTTGCTCGTCGACATCGGCACCAACGCTGAAATCGTGCTGGGCAACCGTCACCGCACGGTAGCCGCCTCCTCACCCACCGGCCCTGCCTTCGAGGGCGCGGAGATCTCTGCCGGTCAGCGCGCCGCGCCAGGCGCGATCGAGCGTGTGCGCATCAATGCCGATACACTGGAGCCGAAATTTCGCGTCATTGGTATCGATGAGTGGTCTGATGAACCGGGTTTTGAAGAGGCCGCCGAGGATGTCGGCGTCACCGGCATTTGCGGCTCGGCAATCATTGAAGTCGTTGCTGAAATGTATCTGGCCGGTATCATTTCAGAAGACGGCGTGATTGACGGCTCGCTGGCCGAAAAGAGCCCGCGCATCATCCAAAATGGCCGCACCTATTCCTACCTGCTCCATGAAGGCAAACAGCGGATTACGGTAACCCAGAACGACATTCGCGCTATTCAGCTTGCCAAAGCGGCACTTTACGCCGGTATCAAGCTGTTGACCGACAAGCTTGGCATCGACCATGTGGATCGCATTGGCCTTGCAGGTGCCTTTGGCACGTTT
>JBNKQT010000389.1:0-4810 GCA_050297115.1 Ensifer sp.
ATGCGCTCTTCCAGGCGGCGCATCTGCATGGAGACTGCGGATTGGGTTTTGAAAACCTTGTCTGCTGCTTTGGTGAAGGAGCCCGTGTCAATAATTGAAACGAAGGTTTGAAGCTGATCGACGTCCAGCGGAGCCGCCATAGTACTCTCCATCAAAAATGTTGATGGTAGTATTTAGAAGCATTCATTGGATTGATCAATTGGAATCTGACAGAGTTTGAGCATATCCCCCGCGGAACTCTTGCCATGGGTTCTGCGCTTTGCCCGGCAGCGACAAGAGCGCTGCCGGGTTTTTTGCTTTTTGTAAAAATTAGCAAAAAAATAATCAATTCGCTAATATCTAACCATGAAATATTTATTCAATTTCTACACCTAAAGTCGCGTCAGGGCGAAAAAGACACGCCAGGATTTGGCTAAGGAGGGGCTTTAGACGATGCGAATTTCAGCGAGACTGCCGATTGCTGCTGCGATCTTGACACTTTTTTCCATCGGTACGACCAGTGCGGTCGCACTCTATGCAGAGAGAATGGCACTGGCTGAGCAGGCTTATCAAAAGCTGGAAGCAACCGCGGATGGGCGCCGCAATGAGTCAGTTGCCTTCCTGGGCGGTATTGAAACAGACCTTAAGTCTCTGGCTGCCAATGTGGAAACTATGCGAGCCTTGTTTGGTTTCGAGCGTTTCTGGGAAATGCTCGGTGACAAGCCGGCAGAAGAACTGCAGAAGCGCTATATCGACAACAATCCCAATAGCGCGGACCAACTTTACCTTCTCGATAATGCCAAGGTGGACAGTTTCGACGGAACGCATGCGAAATACAGCCCCGCCTTCCGCGATCATATTCTGGTGCGCGGCTATGAGGATGTTTACCTTTTCAATCTCTAGGATACGCTTGTTTATAGCGCACGCAAAAACCGGGACACCGGCACAAACGTAACGGACGGACCGATTGCGGGCACGCCTCTGGCCGAGGTTTATCAGCAGGCAAAAGATGGCGGCCAACCGGGCGATGTCTTCATTTCGCGCTTCGGCAAATACGGCCCAATGAACAACCGTGCAGCCGTCTTTATGGCGACGCCGGTGTTTATGCAGACGAAGATGGTGGGTGTTCTTGCCTATGCGCTGCCGGTCGGGCAGCTGAACCAGATTTTCTTCAACCGTAAGGGTTTGGGCGAAACAGGTGAGACTTATCTAGTGTCTTCCTCCGGGGATGTTGTTACAGACCTGCCGCTTACGGATGAAAACGATGCGCTGAATGTCTCTGTTGATCCTGCAGCACTGCAAGCAACATTCAACGAAAATGCCGATTTGACTGGTAGCCTGGTGAATGTGGACAAGTCCAATGCCATGTTTGCTGCATCTTCTATTTCCACCGGTGCCAACAATATGACCTGGGCCGTTGTTGCGGCGATCGACGAAAGTGAAGTTCAGGGCAAGATCTGGGATGCAGCCTATCCGGTTATAGGAGCTGCAGCAGTCATCCTCCTGATTGCACTGGCTGCTGCAACAGTGTTTTCACGCGCGATCTCCAAGCCAATTGGCAAGCTGGTTGACACAATGCGGGAGCTGGCTTCCGGCAATACTGCAATTGAACTCAAGGGTGAAAGCCGCAAGGACGAAATTGGCGACATGGCACGTTCTGTTGCTGTATTCCGTCAGGCGGCCATCGAGCGGGACGCTCTGGAACAAACAGCAGAGCAGGAGCGCTCGGCAGCAGAATCCCTCCGTGCCGAAAACGAGCAGGCAACGCTGGAAAATCAGGCTCGTCTCAGGGAAGTTGTCGACACGCTGGCGACATCGCTGGAACGTCTTTCCAACGGCGACTTGACCGCCACAATCAGCAAGCCGTTCCCGCCTGAACTTGAGCGGCTGAGAACGGACTTCAATCTGTCTTTGGAGCGACTGTCCGCCACAATTTCCTCGGTCTTTGAAAGTTCTGACACGATCAACGGCAGGGTGCGTAGCGTTACAGATGCAGCCAACGAAATGGCGCGTCGGACCTCTGACCAGACCAGCGCACTGCAACAGACCGCAAACGATGTTCAAAACATTGTTCAGGCAATTCATGACACGACCAGCCGGGCCACCGAAGCCTCACGTATGGCAAGCGAAGTAGAGGAAAGCTCGAAACACTCCAATGAGGTGGTGGCCGAAGCCGTTGATGCAATGGCGCGCATTGAAAAAGCTGCAGGAGAAATCACGACGATCATCAACGTGATTGACGAGATTGCCTTCCAGACAAACCTCCTGGCGCTGAATGCGGGTGTTGAGGCGGCGCGTGCCGGAGAGGCTGGCAAGGGCTTCGCAGTTGTGGCGCAGGAAGTGCGCGAACTGGCACAACGCTCGGCAAGTGCTGCCAAGGATATCAAGACTCTGATTTCCAAATCCGGTGAAGAAGTCGCTTCAGGTGTGAGCCTTGTGCAGAAGACCGGTGAGGCACTTACAGGCATTGACGAGCAGGTAACCGCAGTCAACGTGCATATTCATTCAATCGCTGAAGCCGCGCAGGATCAATCCGGTCGCCTGGAGGAAATCGGACAGTCCATGAAATCCGTAGAAGATGCGTCGCATTTGAATGTGAAAGCGGCGGACGCTACCAATTCAAATATGGAAGGGCTGATGCAGGATGCGGCAAACCTGAGCGCAATTGTTGGCCAGTTCAACATCGCTGGAGGCCAGCGGGGCGAAGGGCAGACCGCACGGATTGTCAACGAACCGTCTCGGCCAGCCACGAAGGCGCCTGCTGTGCACGCAGCGACAGGCCAGGAGACAGCGCGCCGGTCTCCTGCAAAGCGCCTGATGCAAAACCTAAGCAATAGCCTTGGGGCCGCATTTCAGAGCAAGAGTTCTTCCAACGATGGTTGGGAAGAGTTCTAGAACAGCTCTCTCATGGATATTGGATATCGCAAAAAGGCCGTCAGGCCTTTTTGTCCTTTTCGCCAGCCTTCAGGTATGTGTCCAGGATATCCTCCATGCTTTTCTGGTAGGACTTTTGAACCTCCAGACCACTATCAAACATCGTGTTGAACATCTCGGTATATTGCGAGAGGTCTACAGCCTTTGGCTCTTCCCTGGGCTTCGGCGGGTTGCCGGCCATCATGGTCTCCATGGCTTTCATAAAGGCCACGGCCCCAAAGGGATCGGCCGCATCTGCCTTCTTCTGCTGGCCACCGGCAAACATACTCTGCATTGTCTGTGTGAACGGGTTGTCAAACAGGTTTGGCGTTGCCGGTTTTGGCTGAGGCTTGAAACCCGTCGCCTCAAGCCAGGTGTTCATCATACCCATCATCGGGTTGGACGCGCTGTCAAAACCTTGCATCTGTCCGCTCATCTGCTTGAAGAGCCCGCCCGCCATCGTGCTGGCGAGTGCCGGCATCATTGAAGCCAGTGCCTGTTGGCCAATGCCGGTCACCTGTGCTGCCTGTTCAGCCACAGCGCGGGCGGCCTCGTTAGAGCCAAATATCTGGCTCATGAACGCGTTGCCATCGGCAATGCCTTGCGGAGTGAAGGCCGCGTTGAAGTCTTCGAAATATTTGGCGTAGTTGCCGCTGGTCAGCGCCGTCATCATGGATGTAAAATTTGCAGGGTCGGCCGCGGAACGTTTCAAGCCACTGGAAAAGGCGGGCATCAATGCTGCAAGCGCTTTGGTCATTTGCTCCTGAGCGAGGCCCATTTGCGATGAGTAGGCTTCCAGCAGCTTGCCGTTTTGCGCCTGAGCCATCATGTCGAAGAGCGGCATCATGTAAAAATCCCCAAGGTTCGAACTCTATTACGAACACTATAGCGGTGAAAATGGCTGTGCATACTCATAAATTGGGGATTGTTGAATCCACGTGTGAGCCCGATGCTGTAAGGTGAATTGACACTCTTTCCTTGCATTAGGACGAAGTGTTATATCCATAACTCTTGAAACTGAGCGGCATTCGTCAAATCGCCATCCTGTCGTCTACAATTCATATGCATACGTTTTAATGCTGCCTTCTTACGCGGCGCCAAATTTCATGAGGAGAATATTTTGGGTTTCCTGTCTCGTATGGCTTCAGATGTCCAATTGATGCTTCGCCGTCCGGCGCGCATTCAATTTGCAGCGCTGTGCCATCGCAAAGGCAAGAAAGGCCTGGAAGTTTTGCTGATAACCAGCCGGGACACAGGGCGCTGGGTTATTCCCAAAGGTTGGCCCATGGAGGACAAGCAGGCACACGAGGTTGCCTTGCAGGAGGCATTTGAGGAGGCCGGCATAAAAGGCAAGGTGGAGACTGGCAGCCTTGGAACCTACACATATCCTAAAAAGCTCAAGAGCGGCATGATTGCTGACTGCAAGGTGCAGGTTCATTCTGTCACCGTGACAGATGTTCTGGACGACTTTCCGGAAGCGCACGAAAGAAAACGGAAATGGGAGACGCCGGATGTTGCTGCCCGGCTCGTTGCAGAACCGGAGCTGCAGGAACTTATACTCAATTTTGCTGAACGCAGCGGCTGAAGCAAAGCGTTTTTACCTCAAGTATACCCAAAACAGTGGGGAACTTCGGTGGCACGGTTGCGCTATCGGCGCACTACCGATACAGCCCTTTGCCCAAAGAGGCAGAACAAAGTGCCAAGTATAGCGGACGCATTGGGGATGGTGGCAAATGGCAACCGGTTATGAAAAACCAACGCTGGACAAGGATCTCGCGAAGATTTCACATGTTGAGGAAGCGGCGCAGCATGTTTCGCGGTCGCTGCTACGTCCAGGCCTGGGGCTGATTTTCCTTGTTCTGGCCGGTCTGTCGGCTGGCGCTTTCGTATTTGGTGAGCCTGGCGCATTGATCATTGC
>JBNKQT010000390.1:0-5825 GCA_050297115.1 Ensifer sp.
GAAGAAAAAGGCAAAGTGGGAAGCAGCAGCTTACACTGACTAGATGTAACCTAGAACAGGTTCATCTGACCGTTGTCTTTTGATTTTTTCTCTTTCGCAGGTTCAGGCACCGGTGGTGCGGACTGCGGGTCAATCGGGGTCTGCACGTCGGGCCCGGTATTGGCGACCTTGTTAACGAGATCGGATACCGGGATGGCTTCAAAAAAGTCGTCCGGCGGTGAAACCATAAGGTCTTTCACATCACGCGGTTCCTGATTTTTACAATCCAGCCAGCGGGTGAAATCCTGCTGCTGAATGATAACAGGCATGCGATTGTGGATATGTGCGAAGGACGGTGTGGCCTCGCAAGTGAGGATCGCCGCTGTATCGACCTCCGAGCCATCCACCGACGACCATGTCTCCATCAATCCGGCGAAAGCGACAATTTTGCCGTGGCGTGGCTTGACCCAATAGGCCTGCGGTTTCTGGCCGGTCTCTTTGGGCGGGCGGTGCCACTCATAAAATCCTGACGCTGGAATAAGCACCCGGCGATGGCGCATGGCAGCACGGAAGGATGCCTTGCCGATTGCCGTTTCCGAACGCGCATTGATCAAAAGCGGAAAATCATTCGGGTCCTTTACCCACGAGGGCGTCAAGCCCCATCGCGCCAGCATTGCCCGGCGGTTGGGCATATTGGAGCCGGGCTCCTGCCCCTCGCCTTCTATGATAATGAGAATCGGCTGCGTAGGGGCAATATTGAAGCGGGCGGGAAAGTCCTCAACCATGGCGACTGAGACAAATTCCAGCAATTCCTCCGGCGTCATGGTTAGAGCGAAGCGTCCACACATGGTATGTACTTGCCATTGTCGCCCCGGCTCGGTCAATAATGGCACATGAAGGAATCAAGCGTGCGCCCTGCTGCATCTGCCATATTGAGAAGCAATGGTCGTTATTTGCTGGTCTGCCGGAAAAACCCGCCAGCAGCGGATATGTTCGCCTTTCCCGGCGGCCGGGTTGAACCCGATGAAACGCTGGAAGCGGCGGCAGTTCGGGAATGCCGTGAGGAAACTGGCATTATCGGCAGCAATCCACGGCTTTATGCCATTTATGAGCTACCGGACCCTGACCACCCCTATGTGCTTTCGGTATTCCTTCTGGATTGTGATACAGACGCTGATCCAATTGCCAGTGATGATGCAGCATCTGCCGGGTGGTTTACGGCTAAAGAGATTGAGGACCTCCCCTGCCCGCTAAGCGTGCGTGAATGCATAGAGCAGTTGGAAGAGGCTTGCTGAAAATGGCTCTTGCACAAATCACACGATTGAGATTTGTAGGCTATATGAGACCCATTGTTGCAGTGATTGCCCTGTTGTTCCTTGCTTTACCCGCTTCTGCGCAGGAGGGTGAGGTGCCTGTTGTGCCAAAAGCCGCGCCCTATGACGGAGAGTTGGTGAAACTGGCGGAAAAGCTGGGGGCACTGCATTTTCTGCGTAACCTTTGTGCCGGTGCGCCAGAGGACCAATGGCGCGCCTTGATGGATGAGCTTTTGCAGACGGAAACGGCTGATGAGCCTGAGCGAAAAGCCAGGCTGACGGCAGCTTTCAACCGCGGATATCGCTCATTTGCGGCTGTGCACAATACCTGCACTGTGGAAACACGCGAGCTGGCTGAAAAATACCGTGTCGAAGGGGCAACACTTGCAGGCGAAATCACGGCAAGATTCGGAAATTAGGGAATTATTTACCTCTTTTTCGCGTGGGCAGTGTCGTTTTGGGAAAAGCCTGATAAAGTCATTAAGGAAGCGGTAAGAAATGCCTTTTTGATAATCGGGTTTGGAGTGTAGTCATGATGGAACAAAACCTTAACGACATTGACGAAATGATCGTTCAGGAAAAGATGCAGGTGGCGCTCGAATATCAAAATGAAGCTTGGGCTGACGGAATGGCCGACGGAATCGAACCCGAGATTATTGCCGATGCCGCCCTTGTGCTTGCCATGCGCGAAACAATCCGTATTCACGGTGAGGAAGGTGCAGAAGCCATGCTGACCGATCTGCGCGAACGGATGCTGGCAGGGGAATTTTCTCCGCAGCGTATTCTTCAGTAAGAAGCAGAGTTTCATCCATGTTGAGGGCGCTTTCATTGCCGAAAGGGTACCGCCAATTGATAGCCGCTTCGGCACTGGCCGCTGCGGCTTTTCTTATGCTGCAACCAGGTAGCGCCATTGCCTTGTCTGAAATTCCACCCGCTGAAGGTGAGGCGCAGCCAGAAACTGTCGAACCCGCAATGCCGGTTGATGACGCACCGGATGAGGCGTTGTCGGTCGAAGAAGAGCTTCTTGAAGGCGATGAGAGCGATGGCGATACACTCATTGAAAAGGTCGCGCCGCTTGTTGAAAAGCTGACTGGCAGCAATGATGCGGATATCTCCCATGATGTGAGTGGCTTGCCTGAGCCAGTGGCAAGAATGCGAGAGCTGATCATGAATGCCTCCTCAACGGGTGACATCAAGGGCGTGGTGGCGCTGATGAATCCGGGGCCCGACCAGACCTCAATCTGGCTCGACGCAAGCGGGAACGACCTGGAAACCGCATTGATGGATATATCAGGCGATCAGAATGGCATGGAAATTCTGGCCATCATGCTGGACATTCTGGATTCCGGATATGCCCGTGTGGGTGAAGGCACCGCGGACGAAGCCTATGTGTGGCCGTATTTCGTTCGCCGAGACATTAATGCGCTCACCCCAAAGGAAGAAGTAGAGCTGATGCGCATTGTAACGGCTGGCGATTACATTGGCATGCGCGAATTTGGCGGCTACAATTTCTACCGCATTGGCATTTCGCCGGACGGACGCTGGCGGTTCTTTGTTGCCGGTGATTGATCGGCTTTCACACCTTGCTCTGGCGAGCCATTATGCTTACCTGTGAAGCATTGATTTGCGCGAGCGAACGGGAAGAAATATGCCATCCGCCTTTTTAGAAAATCAAAGCCACTTCACGGTCGAAGGGGACGACGCTGAGGATTTTCTGCAAAACCTGATAACAACCGATCTCGAAGGGTTGGTGAGCGGTATCAGCGCACCCGGCGCATTACTTACACCACAGGGGAAGATACTCTTCTTCTTCATGATCAGCCGCGCCGATTCGGGATTTTCCATTGAAATTGATCGCGAAAGTGCGGATGGGTTGGTGAAGCGGCTTTCGATGTACAAGCTGCGCGCCAAGGTGGACATTGGCGCCATTGACGCCATTGGTACGGGCCTGTTTTGGGGTGGCGATGCGGGAACTGCGGGCCTGCAGGATATCCGGTTCAACAAGGCTGGAGTTTCGCTTGTCAGGAGGGCGGGTTCCGGCGCTATGGATAATCCGGCACCCTATGACGCGCTGCGCACTGAATTGGTAATCCCCGAACCTGGTAAAGACTTTGCGCTTGGCGATGCCTTTCCGCATGACGTGATGCTGGACTTGACGGGCGGCGTCTCGTTTAAAAAAGGCTGCTATGTCGGACAGGAAGTGGTTTCGCGCATGCAGCACCGCGCAACCGCACGCCGAAGGCCGGTGCGGGTTTCTGCCGAAGGCCCCCTGCCTGATACGGGAACGCAGATATTGGTTGGCGGAAAGCCTGTTGGCGCATTGGGCACTGTGGCGGACCGCTCTGGCATTGCTGTTGTACGCATTGACAAGGTGGGCGCCGCATTGGCAGCAAAGACACCAATTATGGCAGGGGACCAAGCAGTCCAGATAGAGCTTGCATCATGGTCCGGCCTTTCCTTTCCACAAGACGCTGCCGAGGATTAGAGTATGGCCGAAAAGGAAGTGCGCGCTTGGCAGCGGATGTTATCGGGGCGGAGGCTGGACCTTCTGGATCCTTCGCCTCTGGATGTCGAGCTTTCCGACATCGCCCATGGGCTTGCCCGTGTGGCGCGCTGGAATGGGCAGACATTTGGCGATCACGCATTCTCGGTGGCGCAGCATTCTCTTGTGGTTGAGGAGATATTTCGGAGGCTGACACCCAATGCTTCCGCAAATGATTTGGCGATGGCTCTTTTGCATGATGCGCCGGAATATGTGATTGGCGATATGATTTCGCCCTTCAAGGCAGTTGTTGGCGGCGGCTACAAGACAGTGGAAAAGCGGCTTGAAGCGGCCATTCATATGGCCTTTGGCCTGCCTGCCCACCCCACCAAGACTTTGAAAGCAGCTATCAAGAAGGCTGATCAGGTATCAGCCTATTTTGAGGCGACGGCGCTGGCGGGCTTCTCCCAGGAGGAGGCCCGAAAGTTTTTCGGACAACCACGCGGCATCACAGCTGACATGCTGTTGATAACGCCCCTGCCCGTGACAGATGCACAAGCACTTTTTGTTTCGCGCTTTCAGGCGATCGAAGAAATGCGGAAGGGGTAAGGCATGCCGGTGATTGCTGTTTCCTCACTCTCAAAAATCGCCGAAACCGCCGTGCGCATGAAATCTCGTGAGATGATCACGCTTTTGAGCGAAGGCCAGCAGTTTCACCGCCCGGCAGTGATTGACGCAGCCCGCCATCTGATTCTGGGCGTAAATGATATTGCCGAAGAGCAGGACGGCCTTGTAGCACCGCAGGAAATGCATGTGCGCAAGGTGATCGACTTTGCAAGGAGCTGGGATCAGTCTGCGCCACTTTTGGTGCATTGCTGGTTTGGCGTTTCTCGTTCGCCAGCGACCGCGTTGATTGCAGCGCTGGCGGTAAAGCCGGAGCTCGATGATGACGAACTTGTCGCAAGCCTGCGCGCCGCCTCCCCGCAAGCCAGCCCGAATATGCGCCTGATTGCGATTGGCGACAGGCTTTTGGGACGCAATGGACGCCTTGTTGAGGGCGTTCACGCCATTGCGCGGGGCGCCGAATATGAAGGTGAAAAACCGTTCAGCTTCGAATTTTGAAAGCTTTTACGGCTGGTTCGTAATCCAGCGGCACTGGTAGGGGGCGAAGGTAATTTCGCTGGCAAACTCCTGAATTGGTTCGCCCGTCAGCAAGTCCTTCCACGCATCACCACCGATCAAGTTCAGTGACATTGCTGGCACGCTCAGCTCTTCGTTCGTGACATTGTGGATGGCAAAAATGCTTTGGGATCGATCCATGCTTTGCCGCCAGAACCCGAAGAGTTGCTCGCCCAATTGCAGCGTGAACTGCGTGGCATTGGGGTGGAATGCGTGCTGCGCTGTGCGAATAGAGATGCGCCGTTTCATCTCCGCAAGAACTCTGGCATGGCGGTTACCATCATCTTCCAAAATCTCCCGCAACTCGGGATAATTCCACTGACGACGGTTGATGGCGCGGTTATAGCCGTGCTTCTCTACGCCCTCCAGATCGTTTGGTGTGGCAAGCAGGGAATGGATGTAGAAGGCTGGAATACCCTCAAGGCCCATGGCAATGGTTTGTGAGCATAAGAAGCGCTCAAAATTCCACTCATCTTCCCCTTCGACTGTCCCCTTGAGAGCATCATAGAGAGAGACATTCATCTCATAAGGCTTAACGCCGCCATCGGGCAGCTTGCGCATGGAAACAAGGCCGCCGAAACGCTGCACTGTTTCAATCATCGACACGATGTCATCATCAGGAATGAGGCCCTCAGCGGGGCGAAGGCCTATGCCGTCGTGGGACGCGGTGAAATTGAAATAGGCACAGCCCATTTGTGCTGGCGGCATAGCCATTTGCCAGGCATTTAGGTAGCGCGACGTGCCGTTGAGCAATGCATGCAGCAGTAGCGGCGGCAGCGAGAAATTATAGATCGCGTGCGCCTCATTGCGATTGCCGAAATAGGAAAGGTTTTCCACGTTCGGCACATTTGTCTCGGTGATGAGGATGATCT
>JBNKQT010000391.1:0-5256 GCA_050297115.1 Ensifer sp.
AGGCTTCCGACAATGATGAGGACGAGGACTGCCACAACAATGCCAGGCAACAGGCCGCCGGAGCGTTCCTTCGTCGCGCCAGCATGCTCGTCGAGATTCGAGACCACGCGGTCGATGTCATGCTGCTGTTGCGCGATCTCGGGTTCCGGTTCAACGCTATCGTCGCCATCAGAGACCTGTCCAACGATGTGATCAGACGCGAATTCACTGGATTTTTCGACAACAAATGGATCTTCCGCAGGCTCCGTTTCCGGTGCCACATCGAGCGTTGATTCCTCTGAATACTCTGGCGCATCTTCTATCGCCGGAAGTTCCCACTCCTGTGCTGCCAAGGAACCATCAGAAGCGGGCTCATTGCTCTCTGCAGTCGTGACGTCGGGGATTTCTGCAGAGGTCGGCGAGGTGTCTGATTCAGAAACCTGTGGTTCAAAGAAGGGAACACCAGCATGGTCCTCAACAGCCTTTTCAAGCGCCTGCGCGTCGTCATTTCCGCCGGTTACTTCGTCAGCAGCTTCAGTGGCTGGTGTTTCCGTGTGCGTTACAGGCTCAGGCTCTTCAGTGTGTTCCGTTGCCGGTGCAGGGACATCAGGGCTGTGTGGGGCAACAACTTCGGGTTCTGCCGGTATTTCGCCAGCGGGCTCGGGCTCTGCAGCAGCGGCAGCCTCCGCAAGTGTCTTCGGCTCTTCGCTTGTTTCTACAGTTGCAGGCGCTTCGTCATCAGTATCCGTTTCTGTGGTCTGAGTGGCAGGTTCTTCTTGCTGTGCGGTGCTGCTTTCCTGCTCCTCAAAGCCGTCAGCTGCGATGGGCTCGGGCTGCTTTTCTGCAGGCGGTGGAGAGGCTTCAGATTCATCTGCTCCGGCTTGGGCCCCTGCCAGAGCAAAGCCTGCTTCAATCTCGGCAATTGCCTGGTCGAGCTTGCCCATCTGCCGGGCGATCATGTCTTCGGACGGGGCGGGATTCATCGCGCTGAGCTGGCGCTGGACAGCCGCCTTCGCCTTCTCATACACTTTGGCGCGCATTTCCGGTGATTTATCGGAAAGCCCGTCAACCGCCCTTTGGATGACCGCAGTAAAATCCGCCATGCTCTACTATTCTTCCTCTACCCCGCCATTCTTGTCCGCTAAACGGCAATTGCGCAAGCCAAACAAACCGCAAAAGCTGTTAATCTTCAAACGGATCAGTGACGAGGATGGTATCTTCGCGCTCCGGGCTGGTTGAAAGCAGTGCCACTGGCGCCCCGATCAACTCTTCAATCTGCCGGACATATTTGATGGCCTGAGCGGGCAGGTCTGCCCATTTACGGGCGCCAACTGTGGAGTCTTTCCAGCCTTCCAGTGTGATATAGACTGGCTCAACGCGGGCCTGAGCGCCTTGGCTTGCCGGCAGGTGCTCAATGTCTTTGCCATCGAGCTTGTAGCCAACGCAGATCTTGATTTCATCAAGGCCATCAAGCACGTCAAGCTTGGTGAGTGCGATACCAGTGATACCGTTTGTGGCAACAGACTGGCGCACCAAGGCAGCATCAAACCAGCCGCAACGGCGCTTACGGCCTGTTACAGTGCCGAATTCATGGCCGCGTTCGCCCAGGAACTGGCCAATCTCGTCGTCCAGTTCGGTGGGGAAGGGGCCTTCGCCAACACGTGTTGTGTAGGATTTGGTGATGCCTAACACGTATCCCAGTGCGCCGGGGCCCATGCCGGAACCGGCTGCAGCCTGACCGGCAACGGTGTTGGAGGATGTCACGAACGGATAGGTGCCGTGGTCGATATCCAGCAGTGTGCCCTGTGCACCTTCGAAAAGGATTCGGGCGCCAGCTCGGCGGTTTTTGTCCAGATAGGCCCAAACGGTATCCATAAAGGAAATGACCCGGTCGCGCACATCTGTGAGTTCTTTCATGATGGCAGCGTGTTCCACTTCCGCCACGCCAAAACCACGGCGTAATGCGTTGTGGTGCGTCAACAGGCGGTCAACCTTCGCTGGCAGCGTCTCTAGATTGACGAGGTCCATAACACGGATTGCGCGGCGACCGACCTTGTCTTCATAGGCCGGACCAATGCCACGGCGGGTCGTTCCGATTTTGGTGCCGGAATTGGATGCTGCGTCTTCACGCATGCCGTCCAGTTCGCGGTGAAGCGAGAGAATCAGTGTTGCGTTGTCTGCAATCTTCAGGTTTTCAGGCGAGATATTTACACCCTGAGCGCCCAGTTTGTCGATTTCAGCAACAAGCGCATGCGGGTCGATGACAACACCGTTGCCGATTACGGCCATTTTGCCTTCACGCACAACGCCGGAAGGCAGAAGCGACAGCTTGTAGCTTACGCCATCAATTACCAGCGTATGGCCAGCGTTGTGGCCGCCCTGATAGCGCACCACGATGTCGGCGCGCTCGGAGAGCCAATCGACAATCTTGCCTTTTCCTTCATCACCCCATTGGGAGCCGACGACAACGACATTCGTCATTCGAATTCTTACCCTGTTACTGGCGCTACGTTTTTACCAACGCTCACGCGGACCTCAAACCCGCGCATCTATACTGTGTTCAATTGGCAAAAGCGACCCCGGCGTGAGTAGGATTTGGGGATTTTGCGTGACAAATCGTCGTTGCGGGCGCTATCAACGCGCGTCTGAACGAAAAACGAGCAATTTTGAAAAGGGAAACTGATGTCCGAAGCGTCCGCTTCGCCCCTGAAGGCCTATGTACTTCTAGCGACTACGGCCCTGATTTGGGGCGGCAACTCTGTGGCCGGAAAACTGGCCGTGGGGCACATCAGTCCGCTTCTTCTCACCAATTTGCGCTGGGCGATGGCCTTTGTGCTGATATTGATCTTTTCGACCGGGCAAATTGCCCGCGACTGGCCGGTGCTTAAGCAGAAATGGTACATTCCGGTACTGCTGGGTGTTGTCGGCTACGCGGTCTTTAACGGTTTTTTGTATTCGTCATTGCAGCACACAACTGCAATCAACGCTGTCATTTTGCAGGCCGGTGTTCCTGCCTTTATTTTCCTGCTCAACTTTCTCTTCTTTCGGGTCCGCATATTTGCCGCGCAGTTCATTGGCTTTGCTGTGACTTTGCTGGGTGTCCTGCTGACGGCTGCGCGGGGTGATATTTACGCGCTTTTTGACCTGACCCTCAACAAGGGCGACCTGATGATGGTGGCGGCAATTTTTGTTTATGCGCTCTATACGGTTGGTCTGCGCTGGCGCCCCAATATCCACTGGAAGAGTATGATCACCTTTGCATTTGGTGGCGCACTTCTGGCATCGCTGCCGCTCAGCTATTCAGAATATGTGCGTGGCGATATGCTTTTGCCGGATTTTTCCGGATGGATGGTGGTTCTGTACGCGGGTATTTTCCCCTCCCTGGTTTCGCAGACCTTCTTCTTGCGGGGTGTGGACCTGATTGGTGCGAACAGGGCTGGCCTCTTCGTGAATCTTGTACCAATTTTCGGCACCTTGCTGTCGATCCTCATCGTTGGCGAGCAGCTTCACTTCTATCACCTGAGTGCTTTGGCGCTGGTGCTGGGAGGGATTTCGTTTGCTGAATGGAGCAAGCGGAAATGAGGGTTTTAACGGCACTCCTGCTGGTATTCGGGCCCTTTTCATTTGCTCTGGGAATTACCCTGCCACTTGTGCACTTCGAAAAACTCTATTTCTTTTCTGAAACACCTTCGCTTGTCGATATCGTGGTTTCTCTCTGGAACGAGGGCAATGCGCCCTTGGGTTTGCTTGTCTTCACCGTATCCATACTTTTCCCCACTGCAAAACTGCTCGTGGTCGCTTTGGAAGCCGGTGGGGGGAAGCCTGCAGGCTATTTGCAACAGCTTTTGCCGGTGCTGGCCAAATGGTCGATGATGGATGTGTTGTTGGTGGCGATTGCCATTGTGGCGGCAAAGACATCTGGTTTTGCCAGCGCATTGAGCCAGCCGGGCTTGTGGTTTTATGCCGGTTCGGCGGTGAGCGTGAGCCTGTTGCACGCAATAATCCGCCGCCAGGCATAAGGCCTGCGGCGGATGAAAATCACACCAGAGCGAATGCTCAGACTAGTGGCGATACTGCTGGATGCGCGTGGTGCGCAGGCCAGCAAGGCCATGATCGTTGATCGAAGACTGCCAGGACAGGAACTCTTCCACAGTCAACGTATAACGTTCACAGGCTTCTTCCAGGCTTAACAGGCCACCACGTACGGCAGCGACGACTTCTGCCTTGCGACGGATAACCCATCGACGGGTATTGGCTGGCGGCAGGTCGGCAATCGTGAGCGGACTGCCATCGGGGCCGATTACATATTTAACTCTTGGACGCATTACTTCGGTCATTGGACTCTCTACACACACTAAAGACCTTCGAGACAAGAATAGGCGCATGAGTTTTAAAATTTGCCTAAACAGCTTGAAACCATTTGTTCATTTTTAGTACTCGTGACACATGGAACTCTGTGGTACGCCTTGAAATTAAGGGCTTCGGCCTTGCAGAAGAGCGGCTGAGAAATTATATGAAGCACTCATTTTTGTGATGAATTGTGCCATTATCGGTTTGGACCGATTGAAGAAGACAGCCCGAAATGACCTTGAACAGCCTGGGATTTGATAAAGCGCCGGAAGATACCCGCGTGGTGGTTGCCATGTCGGGCGGTGTGGATTCGTCTGTTGTTGCGGGGCTGTTGAAGCGCGAAGGGTATGACGTGCTCGGCATCACGCTGCAGCTTTATGACCATGGTGCGGCTGTGCACCGGGCCGGTTCCTGCTGTGCCGGTCAGGACATTGATGATGCGCGGCGTGCCTGTGAAATGCTGGGCATTCCACATTATGTGCTGGATTATGAAGCTCGCTTCCGCGAAACGGTGATCAACCCCTTTGCTGAAAGCTATGTGGCTGGCGAAACGCCGATCCCTTGTGTTGCCTGCAACCAGACAGTCAAGTTTGCCGACCTTTTGAAGACCGCGCAGGATCTGGGCGCTGATGCCCTGGCGACGGGTCACTATATCCGCTCGGAGCCGAACCCGATGGGTAACCACCCTGAGCGACGTGCTCTCTACCGGCCGGCGGATGCCGCGCGTGACCAGAGTTACTTCCTCTTTGCAACCACGCAGGAGCAGATTGATTATCTGCGCTTCCCACTCGGCGCATTGACGAAATCGGAAACGCGGGAACTGGCAGTGGAAATGGGCCTGTCTGTGGCGGACAAGCCTGACAGCCAGGACATCTGCTTTGTGCCTCAGGGCAAATATTCCGACATTATCAACAAGCTGAAGCCGGG
>JBNKQT010000392.1:0-4004 GCA_050297115.1 Ensifer sp.
GTCAATCAGGTTGTGATGGGCAAGGTTGCCGACAAGCTATTCGACAAACAGGTTGAGAAGGTTCGCGGGACCTATAGCCATCGTCGCAACAAGATGCTGGAAGCTATGGAAAAATACATGCCAGCGGGCGTGGAATGGACCAAGCCGGAAGGTGGCATGTTCGTGTGGGTGACGTTGCCGGAATATTTTGATGGCGCGGAACTGCTGGCGAATGCGATCAAGGACTATCGTGTTGCTTTCGTGCCGGGCAAGGCGTTCTTTGCTGACGGTTCGGGTGCGAATACGATTCGCTTGAGCTTCTCCTGTGCTTCTGATGAAGCGATTGAAACCGGTATCTCGCGCCTTGGGGAGCTTATTGGCGGGGCGATGAAGCCCTGAAGTTGAGGGAGCGGCCATGAATTTGCCACTGGTCGTTCCACACTTGCCGCAATCTCAACATGTTTGCGGCGTGGCGTTGACGAAGGGCCACGGTGTTTACTCGAGGCCAACCCTGTTTCCTTGAATGCGGATAAAAATCTCGCCGTTGTCACAACTGGCGGTTTGACAAAGTCGTCTTGATGCGGACATCTTCGCCTTGAATACGAGGGAAGACATGACGCTACGGCTGGCAACGTTTAACGTTGAAAATCTGATGCACCGTTTTGATTTTTCCGGGCGCCGCAATGACCTGCGACGGGACCGGGTTTTGAAGCTTGTGGAAATTGAAGACGGGAAGCAGTTTGAGAGGCTGGAGGCGGCGCGCTTTATCGCTTCGGCAGATGACACGCGGCAGATGACCGCTCAGGCGATCCACGAGGCGGAAGCTGATATTCTTTGCCTGCAGGAAGTTGATAATCTGGAGGCGCTGAAGGCGTTTGAATACGGTTATCTCTTTCGCATGATGGGGAAGGGATACAGGCAGAAATACCTGATCGAAGGCAATGACAGCCGAGGCATTGATGTTGCCATCATGATGCGCGATGAAACGCGAACCGGCCAAAAGATCGAGCTGGTCGATATTCGCAGTCATGCGCGTCTGACCTATGAAGAACTGGGCATATATGACCATGAGTTGGCAAAAGCTGGTGTCGGGCCGCGCGATTCGGTCTTTAAACGCGATTGCCTTGAGGCCGACATTCGCGTCGGGAACCAGCGGCTGACGCTCTATGTGATTCATTTGAAATCGATTGGCGGTGCGCGGAGAGGTGGTGATCCGCGTGAGGAAACGATGCCAATACGGATTGCGGAAGCCAAGGCAGTTCGTCACCTCATTTCCAAACGGTTTGGTTCCAATCCGTCTTCGCGGATCAATTTTGCCATTTGCGGCGACATGAACGACTTTTGCGAGCGGGTGGAGATTTATGGGGACCGGCGTAGCGGATACCGGTTCAACCATGTGGAGCTCACCGAGAGTCCGATTTCGGTTCTCTCCGAGGGAGGGTTTGCCGAAAATATCATGCAGCGCAGGCCGAAAGACGACCGTTGGACGCACTATCATGCGCGCGGGCCGGACGTTCAGCATCTGGTACAGTTGGATTATATCTGGCTTTCTCCGCATCTGGCTGCCAGCAATCTCAAGGCTGTGCCTGAAGTTATTCGCGCGGGGCAACCCTACCGGACCGTTTTTCCGCCGGGGCAGGAGGTGGAACGCTATCCGCGCGTCGGTTGGGACCGGCCCAAGGCATCCGACCATTGCCCTGTTGTGGTGGAGCTGAATCTAAGATGAATTTTCAAGATGCTGGTGGAATGTTGTTGCCGCCAAAGGGGCAGGTTACTGCTCTGGATGATCTCTCCGTTACGTTATCCAATGATCCGCATCCTGTGTGGCGGGCTTTCCGTGAGGATATTGAAGCGCACTGGCAGCACATTCAGGAGGCCAAGCCATTTTTGTTCAACGGCACTGTTTTGCTTGCGGGACGCGTGCAGCTGATTGATGGCCATTTGTCCGTTGAGGTGCACAAAACGCCTTTTGCGACACTGATGTGGTGGCGGGAGAATTTTGACAAGACGCCCTATGTTCACACGGTCAGCATGGCTTTTCCTGTGACTGCCGCTGGCGAAATCGTGGCTATTCGGATGGCGGCGAATACGGCGAATGCTGGCCGTGTCTATTGCGCTTCAGGCACGCTTGATGAAAGCGATCTGGTTGGCGCCAGTGTTGATATCGAGGCCAATATGGAGCGTGAGCTTCAGGAAGAAACCGGCTTGAAAATCACGCGCGGGCAGCGCCTGCATGCGCTTCGAGATGGAGGAAGGCTGGTTATCTTCAAGGTGGCGGAACTCGGGCTGGACCGGATGGCAGTAGAGGCGGCTTTTGAGAAGCATATGGCCGTGGATGAAGAAGAAGAGATTGATGGGCTTGTTTTTATAGAAAACGCTGAAAACCGATCAGAAAACTTTGCATCTTTCATGCAACCGATTATCACTTGGGTGTTTGAAGAACATTGCGAACGGAGGATGGATTGAATGACGCGTCGCTATGCCGTGTTTGATGTATTCACGAAGTCGAAACTGGCAGGTAACCCACTGGCAGTTGTTTTTGACAGCGACGGTTTGAGCGATGCGGATATGCAGAATATCGCAATCGAATTCAATCTTTCCGAAACCGTCTTTGTCGGGGCTCCCAAAAATCCGGCTCATACGGCGAGCTTGCGTATTTTCACGCCAGGCAAGGAACTGCCATTTGCAGGCCACCCGACAGTGGGCGCGGCCATTGCATTGGCGGAGCAGAAGAACGGCGGTGCTGACCTTGATATGGTTTCGGTGTTGGAGGAAAAGGCCGGGCCGGTGCGCTGTGCAATCCGTTTGCGCACAGGTGAGGTTTCCTTTGCTGAATTCGACCTGCCGCAGCGCTCCCAACAGTTTCAGCTCAGGTCTCAGCTTGACAAGCAGGGGCTTGCGGATGCGCTTTCAATCAGCATCAAGGATATCGGCTTTGAGAACTACGTGCCTCAGCTTTGGAGCGCTGGCGTTCCATATTTGATTGTGCCTGTGAAGGATGTGGGCGTGCTTGGCGAAGTGGACTTCGATCCCACCACGTGGGAGCGGATTGCGCCTATGGCTGATGGCGGTCTTGCCGCTGCATATCTGGTTTGCCGGGGCCAGAATGGCGTTAGTTTTCAAGTTCGGATGTTTGCTTCCGACATGGGGATTGTTGAGGATCCTGCAACGGGGTCTGCCGCTGCGGCTTTTTCGGGAATGGTTCACTATTTCGATCAGCTTGTTGACGGGCATCACAGCTTTGTTTTGGCCCAGGGCGTGGAGATGGGACGACCCTCGACGATTCACCTGCATGTGGATGTGACGGGCGGCGAAATCGTGGGCGCGCGCATTGGTGGCGAGGCGGTTCGCGTTGCCTCGGGCGAGCTGGAATTGTGAGCCCGCGTAAACCATATCGCGGGGTATGAAACTTTTTTGTCAAAGGGTGCTGGACAACTTTGAACTTCCCGTTTATACGCGCCTCCAGAACGCTTGCAGAAGCGCTTCGCCGGGTGATTAGCTCAGTTGGTAGAGCAGCTGACTCTTAATCAGCGGGTCCACGGTTCGAGCCCGTGATCACCCACCAATTTTCTCTTTCGAGATCAGAACATACGACAGGCAGCGCTTTGCTGCCTTAGGGTCTTGATCCTAGTCGTTTGCTGACTTGTGTTCAGCGCTTGAGGCGGTTCAGCACCTTTTCCGAGGTCAGTTCCCTGGCTGCGTCCTTGCCGACCCAGCGTTCGGTTTTGTTTGTGCTGTCAGCTAACTTGTGGGCGGTTTCCAGCGCTTTTGCGTTGCACGTCGTGTTGCGCTTTCCAATGTTTCGTAACGCCCAGTTGACGGCCTTTTTTACGAAGTTGCGCGGGTCTGAGGCGTATTTCTCGATGATTGGTAACCAGTCGAGAAATGTTGCGTCGGGATCCTTTTTCCAGTGAACTGCGCCACAGGCCATCATGGCGAAGGCGGTGCGGCGTACGAATTCCCGTTCATCGGCGGCAAATTCGGGGATTAGGTCACGAACTCATAAATGAGGTTGTTTTGGCGTC
>JBNKQT010000393.1:0-2763 GCA_050297115.1 Ensifer sp.
GAGCCGGTTTTGATCTGGCCACAATTTGTGGCAACCGCCAGATCCGCAATCGTGGAATCCTCCGTTTCACCGGAACGGTGAGACATGACTGCGGTGTAGGAGGCCTTATGCGCGGTTTCGACTGCATCCAGCGTTTCAGAAAGCGAGCCGATCTGGTTGACCTTGACGAGGATTGAGTTGGCAACGCCCATCTTGATACCATCGCGCAGACGGGCAGAATTGGTCACAAACAAGTCGTCGCCCACCAGCTGGCACTTTGAACCGATGAGATCCGTCAGCGCTTTCCAGCCATCCCAATCGTCTTCGGCCATACCGTCTTCGATGGAGATGATCGGATATTTGCCAACCAGCTCGGCAAGGTATTCAGCCATGGCACCTGCTTCCAGCGTGCGGCCTTCGCCTTCCAGCACGTACTTGCCGTCCTTGAAGAATTCCGTTGATGCGCAATCGAGCGCTACAAACATGTCATCACCGGGCTTGTAGCCGGCTTTTTCGATCGACTTCATGATGAAGTCGAGTGCGTCTGGCGCGCTTGCCAGGCCAGGCGCAAAGCCGCCTTCATCCCCCACATTCGTGTTGTGGCCTTCCGCCGCCAGTTCTTTCTTGAGTGTATGGAACACTTCAGAACCCATACGCACGGCATCACGCAGCGTTTCCGCACCCACCGGCATAATCATGAATTCCTGAAAGTCGATCGGGTTGTCGGCATGCTCGCCGCCATTGATGATATTCATCATGGGTACAGGCAGTACGCGGGCATTCGGGCCGCCAACATAGCGATAAAGCGGCAGGCCTGATGCCTCGGCAGCTGCCTTTGCAACCGCCAGCGATACACCAAGGATGGAGTTTGCGCCAATGCGCCCCTTATTGGATGTACCGTCGAGAGCAATCAGGGCGTCGTCAATCTCAAGCTGGTTTTCCGCCTCAAATCCGACAATCGCCTCATAAATTTCACTGTTTACAGCTTCAACAGCCTTTTCAACACCCTTGCCGAGGTAACGAGACCCGCCATCGCGCAACTCAACAGCTTCGTGTGCACCGGTAGAAGCGCCTGAAGGAACGGCCGCACGGCCAAAACTACCGTCTTCGAGAAGAACATCGACTTCAACGGTTGGATTGCCGCGGCTATCGAGAATTTCGCGGCCAATAATGTCTACAATTGCGGTCATTTTTTTACCTGTTGATAGGGGTTGCATTCTTTGTTTGTCTTAGCGGATGCAGCAAAAAATACAACCGCCACCTTGCCGCACAGTCCGGCAGGTTCGCCTCAGGTATAAGGGTGCCTTGTCACCGTTTGGCGACAGCATCAAATGCAAGAAGCGTATCCAGTAGACGGGGCATATCCTCGAGCCGAACCATGTTTGGCCCGTCGGAGGGTGCGTTGTCCGGGTCCTGGTGGGTTTCGATGAAGACCCCTGCCACGCCTACCGCCACGGCTGCACGTGCCAGTGTTTCCACAAACTCGCGCTGCCCGCCGGTCGACCCGCCTTGGCCGCCTGGCTGCTGCACAGAGTGGGTGGCATCGAAGATGACCGGTGCGCCCATGCCTGCCATGATCGGCAGCGAGCGCATATCGGAAACAAGCGTATTATAGCCAAAAGACGCGCCGCGCTCACAAAGCATAACATTGGCGTTGCCGCTGCCGTTGATCTTGGCAAGCACATTTTTCATGTCCCAAGGCGCCAGAAACTGACCTTTCTTCACATTGATCGCACGACCGGTTTTGGCTGCAGCAATCAATAGGTCTGTCTGACGGCAAAGGAAGGCCGGAATCTGAAGAATATCAACCACCGGTGCCACCTGCGCACAGTGTTCCTCGGTGTGCACGTCTGTCAAAACCGCAAAGCCGAATTCCTTTTTCAGGTCGGCGAATACATTCATTGCATTTTCCAAACCAATGCCACGCCCCGCATTCAGCGAGGTTCTGTTCGCTTTGTCGAATGACGACTTGTAGACAAGCCCAATTCCCGCTGCCTTGCATATTTCAACAAGCTTGCCCGCCATCTCGAATGCATGTTCGCGGCTTTCCATGGCGCAAGGCCCAGCAATCAACGAAAGCCGGTTTCTGTTCGAAAAGCTGACCGCGTTTTCGCCCTCACCAACGATAACCTCTTCGTTCGTCTTTACGTCACTCATGCCGCTCTTCCTCAAATATGAAAGTTGTACCCTGCCCTGTTGCGTCGGGAACAATCAGGCGGTCATCACGCATTGAGTGTTCAATTCCTCTGGCATCCAGCAGCTTTGCAGCCTTTCTAACGTCATGCACTGCAAAGGCAACCGCTCTCGCACGTAAACCACCATTTGTGTCGCCAATTAACACGCCCAGTTCATTCTCAATGGCTTGCGGCGGCATCACCTCCAGAGACGCGTCCCCCAGGGAATAGGCAGTCTTGGCCACCCCTTTATTACCCTCAGAATCCATGACGATCGACAGGTAATGCGCGATGCTCGGCCCATGATCAGCACTCAGAATAACTCTGCGGATTCCAATCACGCAATTTTCATGCAGTGCCATTCCCTCACCCGCCAGGTTTGGGACATTGATACGCTGGCAGGTAAAGAGGTGAAATCCATGTTCACTCGCCATCGCAGAAAACGCCAGCTTGAAACTGGCAGTGTCCACACTCCCGTCCGGCTGTTTCAGAGGCCGGGAAAACGTCAACATTTCACCGCCAGAACAACCGGCGTCGACGAAGCCACGATGGTCACCTTCCGCATCCACGCTTTTCAGAGCAATACTCGAAATCCCGTCATCGCCAAATT
>JBNKQT010000394.1:0-5451 GCA_050297115.1 Ensifer sp.
TTCGCCATATTTGCCAGGCTCCAGCTTTTGCATACGATCAGCGACGAGGCGCATCATGTTGAATGTGCCGACAAGGTTGATGGTGATCACGCGCTGAAAGGCGGCGAGATCCATGGGGCCGTTGCGGCCAACGATGCGCGATGCGGTGCCAATGCCGGCGCAATTGACCAGCACGCTTGCGGTGCCGTGGGCGGCTTCCAGTGTGTCGAGGGCAGCGTTTGCGCTTTCCTCGCTGGAGACATCACATTTTGCAAATGTGCCGCCGATTTCCTTTGCGATGGCCTCGCCTGCTTCTTCGTTCAGGTCGAGAATACCAACCTTTGCGCCGAGCGCGGCCAGACGACGGGCAACGCCTGCGCCGAGACCGGATGCGCCGCCAGTGACGGCGACGGCTTTGCCTTTAACATCCATAATGGAACTCCTCACTTGCCCTTGCGATCTGCAACCAGAACGTTGGCCGGGATCTCGCTGGCATAAAGCGCGTCGCATTCCGCCTTGCGGAAGGCCATGACGGCCCGCTGGTTGAGCGATCCCTTGTCGGTGATCTCGTTGTGGTCGGGGGAGGGCGGTGTTTCCAGAATGATGGCGCGCTTGACCAGTGTGGAGGACCCGGTTGCCTGGCGTGCCAGTTCATTGAGGCCATGCTGTATGCGCTCAACCAGGGGGGCATGCGTGGCAATCTTGACGGTGTCTTCCTCCTCGGCGAGTTCGGGGAACTCGGCCCGGCAGGCATCGTAATCAAGGAACAGAAGTGCGCCGATATGCGGCAGGTCGAGACCGGTGAGCACCATGTCGCGCACCAGCGGGGCGAGGCCCCTGACCGTGGCACCGCGAACGCTGGCCATGTTGACCCAAGTGCCAGTGTTGAGCTTGAAGTCTTCCGTGACACGGCCATCAAAGAGCATTCCCTTGGATGGATCGCTTGGGTCACGAAACTTCAGGGCATCTTCCATGAGGTAATAGCCTTCCTCATCGAACGCCTCTTTTGTCTTGTCGCTCTGGCGCCAGTAGCCGGGAGTTATGGAGACGCCCTTCACACGTACTTCCATTTTCTCGCCGTTGGGCACCAGCTTCATCTCAGCGCCTGCTGCGGGCAGACCGATTTCTCCGGGGCGGCCAACGGGCCATGTGGTGGTGGCGAGGAACGGACCGGTTTCGGTGGAGCCGTAACCGGTGATGATCATGGTTTTCTTGCCGGTCGTTTCAACACTCATTTCTTCCAAGGCCTGGAAGACATGGTCTGCAAGGCTTGCACCGGCATATTGAATGATACTGAGGCGGGAGAAGAAACGCTCACGCAGTGTTTTGTTCTGCCGCAGATGCTCCACCAGCATTTCGTAGCCTTTCGGCACGTTGAAATAGAGGGTGGGGGCGATGTCGAGCAGGTTGTGAACGGTCTTGTGAATGCCGATTGGCGTCGGGCTGCCGTCATCTATGTAGAGCGAGCCGCCGTTGAAGAGGGCTATACCGAAATTGTGGTTGCCGCCTGCTGTGTGGTTCCAGGGCAGCCAGTCGACCAGAACCGGGGGCTCATCTTTTAAGAAGGCCAGCGTGTTGTTGATCATGATCTGGTTGGAGCAGATCATGCCTTGCGTGTTGATCACAGCTTTGGGCTTGCCGGTGGAACCGGATGTGAAGAGGAACTTGGCGATTGTGTCCGGACCAACTTCCGAAAGTGCGTAATCAACGGCTTCGGTGGCTTTGCTTTCCATGATTTCGGAAAGGTTATGGGAACCGGGCACTGTGGACAGGTCGCCGGTGCCGAAGACCGGGGTGCTTTCCAGAACAACAGCCTTGATCGCATCTTCGAATAGCTCGATATGCTCGGCGAAAACGAGGCCGGGCGTGATGAGATCGAAAACGTGATGCAGTTTTTCGAAGTCTTTCGACTTGGTTGAGTAGGCCGGGGCAATTGGCGCGTATGGCACACCAGCAGTCATTGCGCCGAGCGCGACGAGTGCGTGATTGACCGAGTTGCCGGAGAGGATGACGATCGGACGATCAACCGAGAGGTCGTGATCGATAATGTATTGTGCGATTGAGCGGGAATAGGCACGTGCTTCCGCGAAGGAGACGCGGCGCCATTCGCCGTTGGGCAGGCGGTCGGCAATGAACAGACGGTCCGGGGCTTTTTCGGCCCAGTAGTCCAACATGGCGATGTTGGAGACGGGCACGTCGCTCAATTCGCTTTGCGGACGGATGTAGACCACGCCGTCCTTGCCCTCTTCACGGACAACTTTCATGTCACCCATATTGACCGGCCGGTAACCCGGCATATCGACCACTGGCATGTTCTCCTCCCACAGATGGTATGCGACTTCGAAACTAGTTATATTCTATAACAAATATGGCATGCCATCAAGTGATACTTTTTCAGGGGCATTTTCATACTTGGAGTTCAAGGATGTGTTCTGCGGGCGACATGGCCGCCCGCATGAGGTTTTCTCAATACAGCAACCGCACCAGAACAAGGCTGATGGACGGGAATAGCGTGAGAATGACGATGCGTGTGATGTCCGCCGTGATGAAGGGGACAATACCGGCATAGGTCTCGCGCGTTGGTACATCTTTGGCAAGCGCGTTGATGATGAATAGATTGAGCCCCACGGGTGGCGTTATCAATCCAATCTCCGCCACCATCAGAATGAGGATGCCGAACCAGAGCGCAAATTCTTCCATCGGCAGGCCGAAGTCCATGGCGGTGACGATCGGGAAGAAGATTGGAACCGTAAGCAGGATCATGGACATGGAATCCATGATGCAGCCGAAGACGATGTAGAGCAGCAGGATGATGGTGAGCACCAGCATGGGCGAGAAGCCCTGCGTGACCACCCATTCAGCGCCTATCTGCGGCAGGCGGGAGAACGCGAGGAACGAGTTGTAGAAGCCAGCCCCCAGAATGATGAAGAAGATCATGCCGGTGGAAACGGCTGTTTCCTTGAAGCATTTGAGCAGTTCGGTGCGGCTCAGGCCACCTTTTGCCCAGGCAATCAGGCCGGTTCCGGCTGCGCCGATGGCTGCTGCCTCGGTGGGGGTGAACCAGCCAAGGTAGATACCGCCCACGACGAGGAAGAAGATGCCAAGCACGGGCCAGACATCAAAGAGCACGGGCATGCGCTCTTTCCAGGGCATGCGTTCGCGATGGCCAGCGCTTTCCGGTTTCAGGCGTACATAGATCGAAATCACGATCATGTAGGAAACGGCAGCCAGAAGGCCGGGCAGGAAAGCTGCCATGAAGAGCTTGGCGATGTTTTGTTCAGCGAGGATCGCGTAGATCACAAGAACAACAGATGGCGGGATGAGGATGCCCAGTGTGCCGCCAGCGGCCAGTGAGGCGGTGGAAATGCCGCCTGCGTAGCCATATTTGCGCATTTCGGGCAGGGCTGCCTGCGCCATGGTGGCGGCGGTGGCCAGAGAGGATCCGCAGATAGCGCCGAAGCCTGCGCACGCGCCAACAGCGGCCATTGCCACGCCACCTTTGCGGTGGCCCAAAAAGGCTTCCGCTGCCTTGAAGAGCGAGGTCGACATGCCGCCGCGGGCTGCAAATTGCCCCATAAGCAGGAAGAGCGGGATGATAGACAGGGAATAGCTGGAGAAGGTGCTCCAGGTTTCTGCTTTAAGCTTGGACAGGACGACGATCCAGCGGCCTGTCACCTCCCATGTTCCAACGATGCCAACAAGCAGCATGGCTGCGCCGATTGGAACGCGCAAGAAGATGAGAAGGATAAAGATCGGGAATGACCAGAGGCCGATTTCTATGCTGCTCATTAATGGCCTCCGGCCTGAATATCGACTGCCTTGCCCTGGATCAGTTCGTGGATGTCACGGACGACGGTGAAGAGTGTCACAATGGAGAGCAGAACCATGATTACGGCTGCCCCCGCAAAACCCCACCAGACCGGAAAGGCGAGAATGAAGGTTGTTTCACCGCTGCCGTATTTGTCGATTGTTCCATCTATATGACGCCAAGTCAGAAGGAGCGTCAGACCTGCAATGATTGTGTCGCCGAGAAGCTGTGTAATCAGCATGGCCTTGTTACCAAAGGGCATGACAAAAAGATCAACGCCGACATGGCCGCGTGCCATCTGGCAATAGGGCATGAAGCCGAAAACCGCGAGGCCTACAAAAACCTCGACCATTTCGTAGTCACCCGGAATGGGGGACAGGCCAAGCGGGATCGCGAGGCGTCCGCCGATACTGAGTGTTGTGATGATGATTGCAAGGAGCAGGAAAAACCCGCTCAGAAGGGCAAGCCAGAGTGATAGCCGCCCCATGAAGCGCTCTGTTTTGCCGTAGAGACTGTTGCTTGTATTCACCCGAACCACCCGCCTTTCGGGGCCGCCTTTTAGGCGGCTCTTTACGTGTTTAGATCGCGGGCAAGCCCGCGATCCGTTTTTTCGGCTACTGCATATTTGCAGAAATGCTTACTGGTTGGTGTATTTATCGATAAGGGCCTGTGCGTCCTTGTAGAGGCCGGTACCGTCCATACCCTTGTCGTCCATTTCCTTGATCCAGCCGTCAGTCACCTTCTGGGCAGCTTCCTGCCAACGTGCAAGTTCTTCGTCGGAAACGGTGTAGATGGTGTTGCCAGCCTTCTCGGCGATAGAAAGGCCTACCTTGTCGCCTGCATCCATTGCCTCACCGAACTTCTTGGCAAGCTCCATTCCGGAGTTGTCGTCGATCACTTTCTTCAGATCATCTGGCAGAGACTCATAGGAGTCCTTGTTCATGGCGAAGAGGAATGTTGCGGTGTAGAGGCCCTTTGCACCCGGAAATACCGTGTGGTTGGGGGCAAGTTCGGCAATCTTGATAGCCGGTGTCACTTCCCACGGAACAACCGTGCCGTCGATCACACCCTTGGAGAGGGCTTCGGGAACAGCTGGAACCGGCATGCCGATGGCGCTGGCGCCGAGGGCGGTAAGCAGGCCGTTAACAACGCGCGATGTGCCACGAAGCTTCAGACCGTTCATGTCTTCCAGTGTTTTGATTGGAGCTTCGCGTGTATGGAGAAGGCCGGGGCCGTGAACGTGAACAGCCAGAACATGGTAGTCAGAGAACTGATCCTGCATGTGCTTTTCATAGAATTCCTGGAAAGCCATGGAGGTTGCAGTTGCGTTTGTGACCATGAAGGGCAGTTCGAAAGCTTCTGTCTTGGGGAAGCGGCCAGGTGTGTAGCCGATAACAGTCCATGTGAGGTCGATCACGCCGTCCTTGACCTGGTCCACCAGTTCCGGCGGCTTGCCGCCAAGCTGCATGGCCGGGTACTGTTCAACAACGATACGGCCTCCAGAGTCAGCCTCGACTTTTTCGCCCCACGGAACGAGAACCTTTGCCGGAATGGTCGCCTGCGGCGGCAGCATCTGGTGCAGGCGCAGGGTTACGTCTGCCGCAAACGCGCTGCCTGCAATCGCAACGACTGCAGCACCGGCAAGGCCGACCTTCATCAACTTA
>JBNKQT010000395.1:0-4806 GCA_050297115.1 Ensifer sp.
ACCGATTTGCAGGCGCAGTTCATGGGGCTGATGACACGCTCCACCGGCACGTCGCACGTTACCGAAACGATTTTTGAAAATCGCTTCATGCATGTGCAGGAACTGGCTCGCCTTGGAGCCAATATCTCCCTTTCCGGGCAAACGGCCAAGATTATCGGCGTTCCAAAACTGCGCGGGGCGCAGGTGATGGCAACAGACCTTCGTGCCTCTGTATCACTCGTCATTGCTGGCTTGGCTGCAGAAGGCGAAACTATCGTTTCACGCGTTTACCATCTGGACCGTGGCTTTGAGCAGCTGGAAGAAAAACTGGGGCGCTGTGGCGCAATCGTGGAGCGGGTGAGCGAATGATCTGCTCAGGCCGGTTGTACCGGCCCAAAAGCCCACTATCTATTGCCTAAAGACAGATTGCTTAAAACGCAGGTGACAAAGAATGAGTGAATTGAAGCTTCTCGCACTGGATGAAGAAGATCTCGATATCATTTCCGCCCATATGCAGGATGCCGTGTTTAAACTGGCGGACCTGGAATATGACAACAAGAACGGCTTGTTTGCGCTGAAGACAAACCGCTTTGTGTGGGAAAAGGCCGCCGCAAAGGGAAAATCTTTTGAGCGCCGCAGGGCGGCATTGGTTTTCAAACGCGTTCAAGCTGTAAAATCGATTGGTTTTGACCGCAAAAATCGCGATGCGGTACTTGATCTTTTGGCCGTTCAGTTTGAAAAGGCCGCTGAAGGGCCTGAAGGGACGATTGAACTGCTTTTGGCAGGTGATGGTGCTATCCGGCTGAGTGTTGAATGTATTGAAGTACAGCTAACCGATATGGGTGGCGCCTGGGAAACAGCCGCACGCCCCCAACACATGGTCGGCAGCTGACGGCACGAATGACGCGCCTTTTTTCAAGAATGCGCGCACATCCGGGCTCATTTCGAGGGGACTAACGAATGGCGACCTGGCTGGATTTCACAAGCGACGATTTCGAGGCGGAATTTGCCGCGTTTCTGACAACCAAGCGTGAAGTGTCGGAAGACGTGGGCGCGACAGCACGCGCCATCATCGCAGACGTGCGCGCCAGAGGTGATGCGGCACTTGCAGAATACACTGCCCGCTTTGACAGTCTCGATTTCTCCCAGACGCCAATGCAGGTTGCGAAGGCCGAGCTGGAAGATGCTATTGCGCTGGTGGACCCGGAAGTTGTTGATGCGCTGGAACTGGCAGCAGCCCGCATCGCCAAGCACCACAAGCGCCAGCTCCCCAAAGACGACATTTACGAAGATGAGGCCGGCGTTGGGCTCGGCTCGCGCTGGACCGCCATTGATGCTGTCGGCATTTATGTGCCAGGCGGAACAGCGAGCTACCCAAGCTCCGTTCTCATGAACGCTGTGCCTGCGAAGGTGGCAGGCGTGCCGCGTGTGGTGATGGTCGTGCCTGCCATGAAGGGCAACATCAACCCCGCAGTGCTGGCGGCCGCGCATATTGCCGGTGTGGATGAAATTTACCGCATTGGTGGCGCACAGGCCGTGGCAGCGCTTGCCTATGGTACCGAGACAATAAAGCCCGTTGCCAAGATTGTCGGTCCCGGCAATGCTTATGTGGCCGC
The DNA here is from genome assembly GCA_050297115.1 of Ensifer sp. Taxonomy (GTDB): domain Bacteria; phylum Pseudomonadota; class Alphaproteobacteria; order Rhizobiales; family Rhizobiaceae; genus Ensifer_A. The sequence goes on from JBNKQT010000395.1 coordinate 1,596, forward strand.
TGCCAAGCGCGAGGTTTTCGGCACGGTGGGCATTGATATGATTGCCGGTCCTTCTGAGGTGCTGGTGATTGCAGACCGGGACAACAATCCTGACTGGATTGCGGCTGACCTTCTTGCGCAAGCCGAACACGATGTTGCCGCACAGTCGATCCTGATTACAGATGATGCAAGCTTTGCCAAATCGGTTGAGGATGCGGTGGCCCGCCATTTGCGCACGCTGTCGCGCGCCGAGATTGCCGCTGCCAGCTGGCGAGACTTTGGCGCCATCATTCTCGTTCCCGATCTGAGCGACGGAATTCCGCTTTCCAACCGCATTGCGCCAGAGCATCTGGAGCTTGCCGTGGCCGATCCCGATGCGCTCATTCCGCAGGTTCGCAATGCGGGCGCAATCTTTGTTGGCAAACATACACCGGAAGTTATCGGTGATTATGTGGGCGGTTCCAACCATGTTTTGCCCACGGCCCGCTCTGCACGCTTTTCTTCCGGGCTTTCGGTTCTGGACTTTGTTAAACGAACCTCTATTCTTCGTCTGGGGCCGGAGCAGTTGCGTGCGCTTGGCCCGGCAGCGATAACGCTTGCAAAATGCGAGGGGCTTGAAGCGCATGCAAGGTCTGTCGCAATTCGGGCAAACCTGGAGAGTTAAAACATGGGCGGCAAAAGCGCGTTTCGGCTTTGTGATGTTGTTCTGGACGAAACGATTGGCCGCTCCACACCCGATGTGGAACATGAGCGAGCCGTCGCCATTTTCGACCTTCTGGAAGAAAACAGCTTTGCCCCGGAGGGCCATCCCGGCGGACCTTACAAGCTCAATCTTTCGCTGCTCGATTCCAAGCTGGTTTTCGCCATCAAAACGGAAAGCGGCGAGGGTGTTGCCACGCATATTCTGTCGTTGACGCCATTTCGGCGGATCATCAAAGATTATTTCATGATCTGCGACAGCTACTATCAAGCCATCCGTTCATCCACGCCCAGCCAGATCGAAGCCATCGATATGGGGCGGCGCGGCATCCACAATGAGGGCTCACAAACCCTGATGGATCGCCTTTCAGGCAAGATCAATCTGGATTTTGATACGGCAAGACGCCTGTTCACGCTGATTTGCGTTCTCTACTGGCGTGGTTGATCCATGGTTGGCGACGTAAGTGGAAAACGTACGCAACCGGGCGCAATCTTGTTCATGTGCGGCATGAATGCGATTCGCTCGCCCATGGCGGAGGCTATCGCCCGCAGCCTCATGCCGCGCGGCACTTATATTACATCGGCAGGTGTGCGCGATGGCGAGCGCGACCCGTTCGTGGATGTTGTGCTGGAAGAGATTGGTCTTTCGCTTGGCAAACGTTTTCCCCAGACATTGGACGATCTTGAGGATGACTACTTCGATGTGATCGTTACGCTGGCGCCCGAAGCGCACCACGCCGCACTGGAGCTGACACGGTCAAGCGCTGTGGATGTTATGTACTGGCCGACACCGGACCCCTCCGTTGCCACTGGCACACGCGATCAGATCCTCAGCGCCTATCGCGATGTGCGCGACCACCTGACAACGCTGATAAAGAAGCGCTTGATAGAGGCCGTTTGAGGGTACAAAGCCCCAAAAAGCACCTTTCGCGATCATTTTGGTTCACAAATCCGATTTCTTTGTGTAGTTTCCCGCCAAATTCCGGGGGCGCAGCGCTTCCCGGCCGAATTTGCAGGAAAAGTAAACCTCTATGGCAAAAGAAGAAGTCCTTGAATTTCCCGGTGTTGTCACCGAACTTCTGCCGAACGCGACCTTCCGCGTGAAGCTGGAAAACGAACATGAAATCATCGCCCACACGGCTGGTCGTATGCGAAAAAACCGCATTCGCGTTTTGGCTGGCGACAAGGTGCTGGTGGAAATGACCCCTTACGACCTGACCAAAGGCCGTATCACCTACCGTTTCCGTTGATTGGATAAACACGGCTTTATTGAGAACAGCGGGAGAATAGCTGTGAAGCGACAAAAGCTGATCCTGGCCTCAGGCTCTCCGCGCCGTGTTGATCTCTTGAACCAGGTGAAAATCGTGCCTGATCGGCTGTTGCCGATGGACATTGACGAAACACCGAAAAAGTCTGAACACCCCCGCTCGCTCGCGCGCCGCCTTTCCAACCAGAAGGCCGAAGCCGCGCATGCAATTGTGAGCGGTGAGCCGGACTGGCAGGGTGCATGGATATTGGCGGCTGACACGGTGGTGGCCGTGGGGCGGCGGATTTTGCAGAAAGCGGAATATACCGAGGATGCGGCAAGCTGCCTGCACCTGTTGTCGGGTCGCGCGCATTGGGTTCACACCGGCATCTGCCTGGTCACGCCATCGGGCACGATCCGCCAAAAGGTCGTCGACACGAAAGTGCGCTTCAAGCGCCTGTCGCAGGATGATATCGCCTTTTACATTGCCAGCGGCGACTGGCGCGGCAAGGCGGGCGGTTATGGCATTCAGGGCATTGCGGGCGGCTTTGTGCAGAAGCTTGTTGGCTCCTACACCAATGTGGTGGGCCTGCCCCTGTTTGAAACCCTGCAGCTGCTTTCAGGTGAAGGTTTTCACATCCACGCAAACTGGGATGAAGGCTGAACCATGACTGCAAAAGTGGAACCTTTGCGCAAGCCAAGACCCTGCCCGGAATGCGGCAATCCATCAACACGCGAGAACTACCCCTTCTGCTCTGACCGCTGCCGCAATGTAGACCTTTCACGCTGGCTGAACGGCTCTTATGCCATCCCCGTTTCCGAGGATGAGGAAAAGGCCGAATGGGGCGAGGAAAACTGAATTCCTTTCGCACTTTAAGCATTCTTCTGCTTTTTTCTCACATGAGCAAAAAAAGTGTCACAAGGTGCTGGACAGACGCCGCTGAAGTGCTATAACCCCGCTCGCTTCCGGGGCGCAGAACCAACCTCGCCCCCACGGATCTCATCGCAGATCATTGGCTTTTTCGAAGCCGGATGCCCGGATAGCTCAGTTGGTAGAGCAGCGGATTGAAAATCCGCGTGTCGGTGGTTCGAATCCGCCTCCGGGCACCATTTAAAGCCTTTGACGTGCTCCCCTGAAATATCCTCGAATTTTGGTTATTCTGTTCTCTTGAGAAGGAGACAGAGCATGAAACGATCCCGCTTTAGCGAAGAGCAGATCATTGGGAGTTTGAAAGAGCATCAGGCAGGTATGACAGCAGCGGAGCTATGCCGAAAGCACGGCATCAG
>JBNKQT010000396.1:0-6108 GCA_050297115.1 Ensifer sp.
CTACACCAGAGCCGATCATTTTCGCGGTGCACATGCAACGGAAAACCTGATCAGCATTCGCTTCAGAAAGGCCGCGCGCCGCGCCGCCTGATCTGGGGCCATCCATTTAACCTTGAAAGCCAACCAGGAAGAGGAAGTCCAATGCAGACCGTTCCTTCTATTTTCAAACGCCGTGAATCCGATGCGCGCAGCTATTGCCGCAGCTTCGACACGGTTTTCAAATTCGCCAGGGGCTCCAAAATCACCGCTGCCGATGGCCGCGAATATATCGACTTTCTGGCTGGTTGTTCTTCTTTGAACTACGGCCACAATGACTCCGACATGAAATCCGCGCTGGTCGACTACATAGCTTCTGATGGAATCGCTCACGGTCTCGACCTTCATACCGAGGCCAAGGCGGCCTTCCTTGAAGCGTTTGACAAAAACATTCTCAAATCGCGCGGTATGGACCACAAGGTCATGTTTACTGGCCCCACCGGGGCCAATGCCGTTGAGGCGGCCATGAAGCTTGCCCGCAAGGTGACCGGTCGTACCAACATCATCGCCTTCACAAACGGTTTCCATGGCGTCACTTCCGGTGCGCTCGCGGCAACCGGCAATGATTATCATCGTGGCGGGGCGGCGATGCCGCTCACCGGTGTCACACGTATGCCGTTTGACGGCTTCCTTGATGGCGACACAAACACCGCCGACATTCTGGCCGCGATGCTCGAAGATACGTCAAGCGGCATAGATGAGCCTGCCGCATCCTTCTTGAAACGGTACAGGGGGAAGGTGGTCTGAACGCTGCCAGTGCTGAATGGGTTCGTCGTATTGCCGAAATCGCCAAGGCGCATGGTGCGCTGCTCATCATTGATGACATTCAGGCCGGGTGTGGTCGCTGCGGCACATTCTTCTCTTTTGAAGAGTTCGGTGTGATGCCCGATATTGTTACAATGGCAAAATCCATTTCCGGTTTTGGCCTGCCCATGGCGCTCATGCTGGTTCGCCCGCAATATGATGGGTTTGGCCCCGCCGAGCACAATGGCACGTTTCGCGGTAACACCCACGCCTTTGTCACCGCTCGCGTGGCAATCGAGAAGTTCTGGGCTGACGACACGTTCCAGAAGGAAATAGCAACCAGGGAAAAAATCATCCATGAGGGGTTGAGCAAGGTGGCGGATCTTGTTCACACTGCACGTCTTAAAGGTCGGGGCTTCATGCGGGGTGTTGATGTTGGTTCCGGTGAACTGGCAGGTGATATTTGCGCGCGGGCTTTTGAAAAAGGCCTCATCATTGAGACATCCGGCTCCACGGATGAAGTTGTGAAGGTGCTCGCGCCGCTCACAACGCCGGAAAATGAGCTGCGCGAAGGGTTGGATATCCTTCTTCAGTCCGCCCGAGAGGTCACTGAAACAATCAGACAGGCAGCGGAGTAAGCTTCATGATCGTCAGAAATTTCAACGAAATTGTCAGCAGTGAACCGGACCGCGTCGTCTCGGATGCTGAATGGACGTCTGTCCGCATGCTTCTTGCGGGCGACAATATGGGCTTTTCGTTCCATATCACCATTCTCAAGGCCGGTTCAGAGCATACTTTCGAATACAAGAACCATTTCGAAAGTGTCTTTTGTATCAGTGGCAAGGGCTCTATCACCGATCTCAAAACGGACACTACCTACGCTATAGAGTCCGGTACGATGTATGCCCTTAATGAGCATGATCACCACACGCTCCGTGCCGAAGAAGAGCTTGTCATGGCCTGCGTGTTCAATCCGCCTGTTACCGGCAAGGAAGTTCATCAGGCTGATGGCTCTTACGCGCTGCCTGAAGACGCATAATCGGAAAGAAAGGTGAAAGCGATATGAACGCCGCAGGAGCCATGCAGGAATCTGATTTGAACCACGACGCCTTTCCAACCCGCAATGGCGGTCCGGAACGGCTTATTGAAAGAACGGATCCAGTCATTTGGGGAGGCTCCCGCGATTGCGTTTACCTCGACGACTATGAGCGCGAGAGCTTTGAAGAAAAGGGATTTCTCATCAAGAGGAACCTGTTTTCTGACGAGGAAGTGGGCGCACTTGGCGAAGCAGCGCAGGAACTGCGTTCAGCGGCGCCTGGTTCGTTTGGAGGCGATGCCGTCCGCGAACCGGAGGGTAACGCGTTGCGCACCCTGTTCAGGCTCGAGAGGCATTCCGACCTGTTTAACACGGTGATCCGGTCTGAGCGTATCGCCGGTATCGCGCGTTCGATCCTGGATGATGAAGTCTACATCTATCAAAGCCGGCTCAATAACAAGCCAGGGTTTCAGGGGAACGGCTTCTACTGGCATTCCGATTTCGAAACCTGGCATGCAGAAGATGGCATGCCGCATATGCGCGCATTGTCGGCATCCATTTTGTTGACCGACAATGACATGTTGAACGGTCCTCTCATGTTGATGCCGGGCTCGCATAAAACCTTTGTGGGCTGTGCAGGCGAGACGCCAGACAATAATTTTGAGCATTCGTTGCAGCCACCGGAAAGGCAGGCACTGTTATCTTTTTCGATTGCAACATCATGCACGGCTCAAATGGTAATATTACACCTTTTGCCCGCTCAAATGCGTTCTTTGTCTACAATGCGCGTTCAAATCAGCTCAATAGCCCCTACAGTGTTCGATCCCCCCGACCAGACTTCCTTGCAAGTCATGATTCAAAAACGGCTCTGGTAACACTTGACGGATCGTTGGTCCCCTCCCCTATTCCATAAGCAGCGTGAATCGGTCGCTATTGATCGATTCAAACAAGTCATTGGACCTGAGAGTCACCCATGCGCGATGATGCATGCATGTCGTCTCTCACTGCCCAGCAACCGATATTTCTCCGCCGCGTCGACCCGAAACGCAACATGGCCCGCTTCTATACAGTGTCTCTTTGTGAAGACCTGTTTGGAACGGCCACGCTGGTTCGGCAGTGGGGTCGTATTGGAACATCAGGCCAGATCAAAATCGCTCGGTTTGAAACCAGCGATCTGGCCGAAAAAGCCTTTCATAAGACAATTTGCGAAAAGCAGAGGCGAGGGTACCGTCTCCACCCCCCTGCCCTGCCGCCGATGCATATTCATATGTAGAGCCCAATAGATGAACTGTGCCGAATACCCACAAAGCCAGTGCCAATCTCATCCATCAGCCGCTTATCAGCATCATTACGAACCGTTGTTCTGTTTGAGATGGCTCCGCATTCAGGCGATGCGGTGCCTGCTGTGAACCCGCAATCGCGCGCATTGTAGGCAACTGGCGGCAAGCACCGGCATTGCCGTTCAAAGAGTTTCACTTGTCGCTTTGTTACTGATAACAAACAGTATTTAGCTTCGCTCTACTGCCCAGGTTGCAGAATATGCCATTGAGATCATGCCCCAGATTCTCTGTTCGGCGCTGAGCCTCCGTGTGGGCGCTCAAATTATTGAGATGTATCAATTTCTTACAAGTGTCTGTTAACGCATTTGTTTTACGATTTTCTAATCCGAAACCAACTCTGCATTCTGTCGCTCGTGCGGTGGCTGAAGAAAATACACAAATGGGGATACCTGGATGTTGATTGAACGTCTGTTGCAGAATTTTCGTATTGTTACCAAAGTTGTTCTCTTTCTTGTCCCCTTGATTGCCTTGATCGCGGGTGTGGGGCTTTTGGGATATATCACTGCGAGCAATCTGAATGGTCACATGACGATCACCCGTCAGACGATTGATAATTTGTCTGACTTTGAGGAATTGCGGGCAGCGTTGGTACAGTTCACGGAAAGCCGGGACGAGGAAGCACGCGATGAACTCGCGGTTATGATCGACCAGCAACAGACAGACATTGCTCGACTGAACAATATGCTTGTTGACCCGGAGAACAAGCAGATCATTGCATCGGTATATGAGCTTGGCGATCAGTTAAAAACATCTCTCGACGTGCTTTGGACAGCCCAATCGCAGTATGTGAAGTCAGATGCGGCCATTGATGTCGCCCTGGATGCGATCCAGGACGAAAGCAAAACCTCCCGCAAGCAAATTGCGGTTCTGAGTGAAGCGGTTGAACGAAAACAAGCCTTTATCCGTGATTTGATGTTTGATGCCTCGGCTTATCGCATCATTGCAAAGCGAATTGGCAAAGTGAGAAAGCAGACTGTGGGCCTCACAACGCCTGAGGATATTTCCGCCAAACTGAAACGGGTGCTCAAGCGCGCCAAGCAGGATTTCAACGAGGCCAGCAGCATCGCGTCTGCTGATGGCAAAGCGGAGTTTGCAAATCTTTTTGATCTGGTCGGAACAATGCAGGCAATGGCAAAGAAGCCTGCGAAGGCAACGCTTTCTGCATTTACCCCCGTAGAACGTGAACTCGCTGCGCTGGAAGACAAGCTCAACAAACTGATTACCGAAAAGCTGGAAACGGCTGCTGACCGTTATGTCGGAGTCAACACCGATATTAAAGAAATCAAGGGTCTCGCCGTTGTTGTCGACAATACATTCAACGCGCTGGATCAAAGCCGTGCAGATATTCGTGTTTTGCGCGAACAACTCAATGAACAGGCCCGTGAGACGGTTCTGCTTGATCTCCAGTCGCTGGATTCCATGGCGGGTGTTCTGGCTGAAAAGGCGCAGCAATATGCAGCACTTGCAACACTGCAGGACAAAATCGCACCCTCTATTGCATCCATCAAAGATGAAAGCGCCCTCCTCATTTCTGCCGCGCAATCTTGGGCTGGTGAGAGCGTTTCGGCCAAAACACTGGTCGTAAACGCCAGTGCAACTCTGAAAGATTTTGTCAGCAATACCCAGGAAACGGGTAAAGCGCTCAGCGACCAATCCGCTTCGGTATCCATGATCGCTATGATCGCGGGCACACTGCTCTCGCTGGTCGGTGGTTTCATGTTGATTGAAACATTGCGCGGCCCGCTCAACCGGGTGACCGATATCATGACCCGTCTGGCGCGTGGCGATCTTGATGTTTCCATCGACGGTCAGAAGCGCAAGGACGAAATCGGCGATATGGTTCGCTCGATTTCTATCTTCCGCGATAATGCCGTTGAACGCATCAGGCTGGAGCATGAAGCCGAAGAGGTGCGAGAGCGGGAAACCAAAACCAGAGAAGAGCAGGCCGCAGAGCGTGCGCGTATCGAGGCGGAGCAGAGCGAGGCGTTGGATGCTTTGGCTGCCATGCTGAACAAAATTGCCGAGGGCAACCTTGAAGAGGCAATGCGTGAAGACCTCGCTTCTGATTATGCCACTATGGCACAGACCTTCAACAACGCGGTGACTGCGCTTAGACAAACGCTCAGCGAAGTTCGCCACACGAGTGAAGAAATTTCAGCTGGCACCGGCAACCTCGCAGCCTCGGCCGACGATCTTGCCAAGCGCACAGAGCAGCAGGCGGCTTCTCTTGAAGAAAGTGCAAGGGCTCTTGAAAAATTGACCTCAATCGTGAAATTCTCCGCCGAGAATGCACAGAAGACCTCTGCCTTTGTTGAGGATGCCAATGCCCATGCGCAGCGCTCGGGTGAAGTTGTCACCAAGGCCGTCAGCGCTATGGACCAGATCAATGAGTCTTCTGAAAAGATCAATATGATTGTTGGAGTGATTGACGAGATTGCATTCCAGACCAACTTGCTCGCCCTGAACGCCGGTGTGGAAGCTGCCCGCGCCGGTGATGCCGGTAAAGGCTTTGCAGTCGTCGCGCAGGAAGTTCGTGAACTTGCACAGCGCTCAGGAAAAGCGGCACAGGAAATTAGAACCCTGATCACCGAAAGTGCCAACCAGGTTCGCTCCGGTGTTTCGCTGGTTCAGGAAACCGGCGAGGCCCTCTCTGTCATTCACGACCACTTCGCTTCAATCCGCAATCTGGTGACAACGATTTCCAACTCGGCATCGGAGCAGTCCACTGGGCTGACTGATCTTAACAGCACCGTTCGCGGGGTTGAACAAATTACGCAGGCCAATGCCGCAATGGTGGAAGAAAACAATGCAGAGATCCACGGGCTCCGCCAGAAGGTTGAATTGCTGAACCAGAGGATTGATCGCTTCAAGGTTCGTGAACTGCCGGGGAACGGCAGCGGACAAAAGTCTGCCGCCTGAAACATTCCAAATATAGCCATTTCAAATCCACCG
>JBNKQT010000397.1:0-5937 GCA_050297115.1 Ensifer sp.
GCGATACCAAGGGACTTTTGGAGAGCGAGCTGCGGAACCACCACATCAAATGGGTGACCAATGCAAAGGTTGAGAAGTTTGAGCCCGGCAAGCTTTATGTGGAAGAAGTCAATGACGATGGCTCGACGAAGAAGAAGCACGAGGTGGATTTCACCTACACAATGATGCTGCCGGCTTTCCGGGGTGTTCCTGCGGTGCGGGACATTGAAGGTCTCGTCAATCCGCGTGGCTTCGTTGTGGTTGACAAGCATCAGCGTAATCCGACCTATCCGAACGTGTTTGGCATCGGGGTTGGTATTGCCATTCCACCGATGGGGCCGACGCCGGTGCCGGTTGGTGTGCCAAAAACGGGGTTCATGATCGAATCCATGGTGACGGCAACAGCTCATAACATCGCCAACCTGGTCAACGGTGAAGAACCGGATGCTCAAGGTTCGTGGAATGCTGTTTGCCTGGCAGACTTTGGTGATGGAGGCGTTGCCTTTGTGGCCCAGCCCCAGATGCCGCCACGCAACGTGAACTGGTCTTCTTCCGGCAAGTGGGTACATTTGGCCAAGATTGGTTTTGAAAAGTACTTCATGCGCAAGGTGCGGCAGGGCAAATCCGAGCCATTCTACGAAAAACTTGCGCTGCAGGTCTTGGGAATCGATAAACTGAAAGAAATCAAGTTTGATTGACCTGTGACTGACAGGCGGAATTAGAAACATGCAAACAAGGCGCTGCATTCCAGATGCAGCGCCTTTTGTCTTTTCGTCCGACTATATTTGTTGATATCCCAATTAAGTCGAGTCAATTCCATTGCCTGGGGATGTGTCAATTTATTCTTGCCACCATAATGCAGCATTATGTGACCTTGTGAGGAAGGTTGTTGAATGGTGCCGGTTGCGGATCTGGCAGAGGTGGAGAAATGCATTGCGGACAAAGCGTGGCGGGGGAAGTTTCCGCTAGAGCTTGAGGCCGAATTTTTTCTGCATAGCCGCAACTTGCGCATGCGGGCTCTCAACAAACAGACCCTTCCGCTTCTCATCATCTGCAACCTGTTTCTACTGGCTGACATCTGCCTTTTGCCTGATACGTGGGCTTTGGTGACTTTCCTGCATCTTGGCGTTGTCAGCCCGATCATTGTGCTTTTGTGGTATGTCTATCCGCGTATTGATAACCCGCTTTTGAGCGCGCTTGCCGACGGTGTTGATGGTTGGGCAGCTCATGCTCAATTATGCGATGAATGAAGGTGTTGCGAACGGGCATTATCAGTATTTTGCGGTATTGGTGATGATTAATGCCAGTGTGAATATGCGCACGCGCTATTCCGTGGCCGTACCGCTTTCTGTCGTGGTCGTCTCGATTTTTACACTGGCGCTTCTGACTGGCAATGGGGCTCTGGAGGCAAAGGTTGCAGGCATTAGCACGATGGTGGCGGCCACCTTCATTTCACTTGTTGGCAATATGCGATTTGACTGGGATACACGCCACTATTTCCTGCGCTCCATGCAGGACAAGCTGCGTTTCAAGCCTGTTGAAGAAGAGTCGATGAACGATGCGCTGACGGGTTTGCGGAACCGGCGCTATCTTGACGAGTTTGCAGCAAGGATGATGCCGGAAATTTACGAGCGCAGGCAGCCGCTGGGTGCAATCATGCTCGATATCGATCACTTCAAGGATTATAACGACGAATATGGGCACCAGATGGGGGATGATTGTATCCGCGCTGTTGCACGGGCCATTAGCGCCTGCATTCGCAATTCGGGTGATTGTGCAGTTCGTTATGGCGGGGAGGAGTTTCTTGTTCTTTTGCCCGGTGCCGACGAGGAGCAGGTGGTGAAGGCGGCGGAGCGCATTCGCCGGGCTGTTCTCGTGATGCAAATTCCGCATAGCCGAAGCGCGGTCAGTGATGTGGTGACAGTGAGCCTTGGCGTTTCCTCGGGGATGGTATCTGCCGACTTTTTTCCAGCGTTCATTGCAAGTGCGGATGCAGCCCTTTATGCGGCCAAGGAAGGTGGGCGGAACCGGGTTTGTGCGCCGGAATGTGAACTGACCGAGACGCAGATGCCGGATGGGCGCGCCTGGGGCAGGGTTACCAACTCATAGATAGCCTGTGGCCCAATCACTTGTCCTTGATCAGGCCCGCTCCACAAATCCATCAAGCACGCGTTTCTGTCCTGCTTTGTCGAAATCGACAGTCAGTTTGTTGCCATCAATTGCGGAAATGTTGCCGTTGCCGAATTTGAGGTGGAAGACGCGGTCGCCGATGTTGAATTTGGATGGGGTTTGGGTACTCGACTTGGCGACGAGTTCGCCTTCGATTGTGCTGCCGCGTGGGCCGCTTTCGCCATAGCCGATGCGTTCTACTGCGTGGCCGGAACGGGTGCCCCAATTGTTGCGCGTGGCGTCTGAGCGGTTGGCCTGGGCGCGTTTCCAGCCTGGTGTGGAATAGCTGTTCTGGAACGGGTCTGCGCGGTCGAAGCGGCTTTGGCCGTATTGGTTGCGGCCATAACCGCCGTAATTGTCGTTGGCTTCGGAGACTTCCACATGCGCTTCGGGCAGCTCGTCGAGGAAGCGCGAGGGGAGCGTTGACTGCCACAAGCCATGAATGCGGCGATTGGAGACGAACCAGATATGGGCATTGCGCTTGGCGCGGGTGAGGCCGACGTAGGCGAGGCGGCGTTCTTCCTCAAGGCCGGAGCGGCCTCCTTCATCAAGGGCGCGCTGGTGGGGAAAAAGACCTTCCTCCCAGCCGGGCAGGAAGACTGTTTCGAATTCCAGCCCCTTGGCGGAGTGCAGCGTCATGATGCTGACGGCATCCAGATCGGCGTTCTGCTCGGCGTCCATGACCAGCGAAACATGCTCCAGGAAATCGCGCATGGAGGCATATTCTTCCATGGAGCGAATGAGTTCCTTGAGGTTTTCGAGACGACCGGGGGCTTCGGCAGATTTGTCATTCTGCCACATGGCGGTGTAGCCACTTTCATCGAGGATCTGTTCAGCGAGTTCCGTGTGGGGCGTGTTTTCCAAAAGCGCCTGCCAACGGTGGAAATCGTTGACGACATCGCTCAGTGATTTGCGGGCTTTTGCCTTCAGCTCTTCTGTGTCGATGATCTCCGATGCTGCGGCGAGCATGGGGATGTCGCGGCTGCGGGCATGATCGATGACGGTGCGCACACTGGTGTCGCCCAAACCGCGCTTTGGCGTGTTGATAATGCGCTCCATCGCCAGATCATCTGCCGGTTGGCAGACAAGGCGGAAGTAAGCGAGCGCATCGCGAATTTCGAGGCGTTCATAAAAGCGCGGGCCGCCGATGACGCGGTAATTCAAACCAAGGGTGACGAAGCGGTCTTCGAATTCGCGCATCTGGAAGGAGGCGCGGACCAGGATCGCCATGTCGTTGAGATTGTGCTTCTGGCGCTGGAGCTGCTCGATTTCTTCGCCGACGGCGCGGGCTTCTTCTTCGGAATCCCATGCGGCGTGGACCTGCACTTTGTCATCGTCGGGATCCACGCGATCGGTGAACAGCGTTTTTCCAAGGCGGCCTTCATTGTGTGAGATCAGGTGACCGGCAGCGCCCAGAATGTGGTCGGTGGAGCGGTAATTGCGCTCCAGTTTGACGACCTTTGCGCCGGGGAAGTCTTTTTCAAAGCGCAGGATGTTGTCGACTTCAGCGCCGCGCCAGCCGTAGATGGATTGGTCATCGTCTCCGACGCAGCATATATTGACGCTCACGCTGTCGGCGCTTTGTGCCTGCGCTCCGCTGGGGCCTCGCATCGGCTCGGACGCCCGGTCGGGCTTGCGGCTTTCAGCCGTATCTATTTCCCCTGAATCACGGCGTGATTTCGGGCGCTGTGCCAGCAAGCGCAACCACATATATTGCGCAGTGTTGGTGTCCTGATACTCATCTACCAGAATATAGCGGAAACGGCTGTGGTAGTCGGCCAGCACATCCGGATTGGACTTGAAAATGCGGATAGGGTGCAAAAGGAGATCGCCGAAGTCGCAGGCGTTCAGAGTCTTCAGGCGATTTTGGTAAGCCGTGTAGAGTTCTCGGCCCTTGCCATTGGCAAAGGCGCGGGCATCGCCTTCAGGAATCTGGTTTGGGTCGAGGCCCTTGTTTTTCCAGCCGTCAATCATGTTGGCAAACTGACGGGCGGGCCAGCGTTTGTCATCAATGCTTTCAGCCTGCATGAGCTGTTTGATCAGGCGGACGACGTCGTCGGTATCAAGGATGGTGAAATCGGACCTGAGGCCGACGAGTTCGGCGTGGCGGCGCAGGATTTTGACGCCGATCGAGTGGAATGTGCCGAGCCAGGGCATGCCTTCCACAGCACCGCCAACCAAGAGACCAATACGCTCTTTCATTTCGCGTGCGGCCTTGTTGGTGAAGGTCACTGCGAGGATTTGGCTGGGATAGGCGCGGCCTGTTGCCAGAATGTGGGCGATGCGTGTGGTGAGCACGCGGGTCTTGCCCGTGCCCGCGCCTGCAAGCACCAGAACAGGGCCTTCTATTGTTTCGACAGCTTCACGCTGTTCGGGGTTCAGGCCAGACAAATAATCCGGTGCGCCACGGGCTGTATCGCGGGCCGCCATGGCGCGTGCGGCAAGGCCGCCTGACGGCGTGGCTGGCGCGCTGTCGGGTTCCTCGTCAAAGAAAGGCATGTCGTTCACATTGGTCATTGTCGCTCAATGTAGTGATTCGAGTGAGAAAGGCAAAAGAAACCAGAACAAAACGTGGATATTGCGGCTTGAATTCACATGCATTGTTGAAAATTTGGCCAGATTACATTCTTGTAATGCTGAGCTTATTTAATTGCCAAGTTGACCTGAAAACAGGATATTGTTTGCCTGTCGCAAAATGGCCGCGTCAGCTTTTCTCATGAAAACAGGATATCCATGCGTATCTGGAAACAGTTGTTTATCAGTCTGATTGTCATTGTTGCCGGTGCTGCTCTTTGGCTGAAATTGGTGCCGGGTGCTGACAAGTTGTTTGCCAGTGTTGGTGTGCCGCAAAGTTTGATTGCCCTGATTGTGAGTGAAGATGCTTCCTCTGGCGGCGGTGCGCAGAGGGGCGGAGGTGGGCCTCGGCCCGGCGGCTTTGGCGGACCTGCTGTTGTCGTGACTGCGGAAGTTGAAGAGGCTGTTGCAAATGACCGACTGGTTTCAATTGGCAATGGCGCTGCAATTCGTTCGGTTTCAGTGACCCCTTATGCTGCTGGCAAGCTGGCGGAAATTCTGGTTGCTGCTGGAGATCGCGTTGAGGTGGGCGACGTTCTGGCGCGGCTTGAAAAGCGTGAGCAGGCGATTGCCTTGGAACGAGCCCGGCTTGATTTGCAGGCGGCTCGTGACAAGCTGGAGCGCTCGGAAAGCCTGGGGCGTAACCTTTCGCGGGCTGAGTTGCAGGACGCGCGTTCTGCCTCTGAAACGGCGCAATTGGCGCTCGAATCGGCAGAACTGGCACTGGAGCAGCGTGATATCAAAGCGCCAATTGCCGGTGTTGCTGGCATTGTGGATGTGGAGCTGGGGGACAATCTGACATCCACATCGACGGTGGTAACGATTGATGATCGGTCTTCGGTGCTCGTGGAGTTCTGGGCGCCTGAGCGCTTCGCCGATGCGATTGAGGCAGGTATGCCAGTTTCGGCAACTGCAATTGCGAGACCGGGCAAGGAATATGCTGGCACAATAGCTGCGGTCGATAGCCGTGTTGATCAGGCCAGCCGGACATTTCGTGTGCGGGCGCGCATTCCCAACAACAATGACGAGTTGCGGGCGGGCATGTCTTTCAAGGTGACGCTGAAGCTTGATGGTCAGGCCTATGCGGCCATTGATCCGCTGGCCATCCAGTGGGATTCCAACGGCTCCTATGTTTGGAAAGTGGTTGATGGCAAGGCCGTGCGGGCAGCGGTGCACATTGTGCAGCGCAATCCGGAGAATGTGCTTGTGGAAGGT
>JBNKQT010000398.1:0-6830 GCA_050297115.1 Ensifer sp.
ATCCGTTGGCAGTCGAATTCATCGACGACAAGATTCTCGATCTCGCGCAGGATGATCCGGTCTGGTCGGATATCGAAGCCGTGCTCTCGCACTCCGCTGATGTGAAAGTGGGCGGTTTGAACTTCGTTGAAGTTCAGGCCAACAATGAAGCCGAATTGGCAGAGGCCATTGCAAAGCTTGAAGCAATAAAGGTCGCGCGACCGGCGTCTGTACTTGATGAACGCATCGTGCGCGACACCCACGTGATTGCGCAACTGTGGTCGCTGCGTGAAAAATGCGTTGGTCTTTTGGGCCGCATGGACGCGACCCGGCAGGGCATACCCTTTGTGGAAGATGCCGCCGTTCCGCTGCAAAATCTGCCAGCCTTTGTGAGAGACTTCCGCGATATTCTGGATGGCCAGGGCCTTGCCTATGGCATGTTCGGCCATGCCGATGTTGGCTGCGTGCATGTGCGCCCCGCGCTTGATATGCGCCATCCGGGTGATGCCGCGATGATCCGCAAGGTTTCCGATGCGGTGGCAAAGCTTGCCCAATCCCATGGCGGGCTGATCTGGGGTGAGCATGGCAAGGGCGTGCGCGGCGAGTTCGTGCCGATGGTGTTTGGCCCGCGCCTTTACGACGCGCTTTGCCGCATCAAGGCGGCGTTCGATCCGCAGAACTTGCTGAACCCCGGCAAGATCGCGAACATTGATCCGTCAAAGGCGCTGAAGAAGATTGACGAGATTCCCTTTCGAGGCACGCGGGACGCTCAGATTGATGTCGGCATGCTTGATGGTTTCGAGCTTTCGGTAAAATGCAATGGCAACGGCCAGTGCTTCAATCGCAAATTCGATGATGCCATGTGCCCTTCTTACAAGGCGACTGGCGACCGCACCAAGTCGCCCAAAGGCCGTGCCGCGCTGATCCGCGAATGGCTGCGGCTGCGCACGGATGTTGATGCGAGTGGCGAACAGGCAAGGCAGGCAAAGCAATTGCTGCCATCTCTTGAGGCGGATTTGCAGACAAGTCTTTCCGACTGTCTCGGCTGCAAGGCCTGCGCGACGCAATGTCCGGTGAAGGTGGATATTCCCGCCATGCGCTCGCAATTCTGGGATAGCTACTACCAGACACATCGCCGCCCTTTGCGTCATCACCTGCTGGCCCAGCTTGAAAATTTCGGGCCTTTGATGCGCTTCGCGCCTGGCTTGACCAATGCGTTGATGAGCATCACGAGGCCTGCGCTTCGCACCTTCGGCCTCGTTGATCTGCCGAATGTGGTGCCGCCCAAATCGCTGCGCAAAAAGGCAGGTGGAACGAATACGGTAATTCTCATCGAGGATACGTTTCTTGGGACGTTCGATGGCGGCGTGGTTGATGCCTGTCAGACGCTTCTTGAAAAGCTCGGATATGATGTTCTGAGAACCAGTCCAATTGCCAATGGCAAGGCGCAACATGTCCTTGGTTTCCGTAACGCGTTTGCCAAAACTGCGGAGAAGCGCGCGGCATCCATCGCAGAGCTTGCAAAGCAAGGTTACCCGCTCATTGGCATCGAACCTGTGGTCCAGGCGATGGAAAAATCTGAATATCTTGTTAAGAAGAACGCGCCATCCACCACGCAGTCCATCGACCGCTTTCTGGAAAGCGAAATGGACGCTGGCCGGATCGCGAAACGGGAGGCGCAAAGCGATGCTGACGTCTGGCACTTCTTCTCACATTGCACGGAGAAGACATCCGACCCGCTGAGTGTCCAACGCTGGAAGATGATCTTCGCGCATTTTGGCCTGACGCTCGAACCAAAAGCCACCGGCTGTTGCGGTATGGCGGGCACATTCGGGCATGAGCGCGAACATACGGCCATGTCGGAAAAGCTCTACGATCTTTCATGGCGCGCACCGATTGCGGAAGCCAAGGGCAAGGCACTTGCTACGGGATTTTCCTGCCGCTGTCAGGTGAAACGTTTTTCAGGTGAGCGCGTGCCGCATCCATTGGAATTGCTGGCGAAATACCTCGATGATTGAAGCCGGGTCAGCCTTTCGAATTGGCTGCCATCATCATCGCGGCAGCATCCAGCAGATGGAAAACCGGCAGGCCTGTCGCCTTTCTGATAGCGGCGGCATAGGGCGGCAGGTTTCCGCATTCGAGAAGAATCGCTGAAAGATCGGGATTGGCGTCCTTCAGTTCCACAGCCGCTTTGCAAACAGCCTTTTCCATGGCATCGCGGTCGAGTTCTTTCATCTGCTCTTCGCGTTTTGCAAGAAATGTCTTTGCAAAAGTTGGCTCGCTATCCATGCCGCCGATGGCAACCTTGTCGGCTCCAATGCCCGCTGCAGCCAGTGCGGCTGGCCCAAGTGCCTTGCGCGATGCTGTGAGAATGCCAACGCGGCCCGGGCAGATTGCGGCCACGACCGGGTAAAGCGAAAGCGCTGAGAGCATCACCGGTATCTTCACCGAAGCGGCAATGCGTTTTTGCGAGGTGATGAGAAAGCCGCAGGTGGAAACGATGGCGCGGGCACCGCGTTTTTCCAGATCCTTTGCGGCCTCGATGAAGCGTTCCATCAGCACATCTTCCGGCATACTGTCGCGTACGATGACGGTCGCATCGGCACCATCGACAATCACGACTTCGGCGGGGAAAGGATAGCTGTTTGCATTGCCAACATCGCCGATAATGCGTTGAAAAGCTGTGTCCAGCGCCAATACGCCCAAAAGGGACATGGGTCATTCTCCCTGATCGTGAATGCCGCGACGACACGACAGCGCCGCAGAAAACCATGTCTTCTGCTAACAAGCTTTTTGGCTTTGCAAAAGTCTGAAAATGTGGGCAATTGGGTAACTGGTTGCCGTTTGACAGCTCAGTCCGTCACATTGCCGGAATCCACAAAAAAACCGGCAAAATATCGGTGCCGCTGGACATTAAAATGGTTAAGCTTATCGTCGCGAAATCCAAAACCAACAAGCATGTGGGAACAAGTCATGATCAAGAAACTCGGTCTCCTCGGAGCTTCACTTCTGGCACTCACCAGCGCTCAGGCACAAGCCGAAAGCTGGGAAATGCCGATGGCCTATCCGGCCAGCAACTACCACTCGGAAAATGGCGCAAAATTCGCTGAATGCGTGAAGGGTGCGACAAGCGGCGCGCTGGATATCACAACGCATCCGGGCGGCTCGCTCTTTGCCGGTAACGACATCAAGCGCGCAGTGCAAACCGGCCAGGTGCAGATTGGTGAACGTCTTATCTCTGCCCACGCCAACGAAAACCCGCTGTTCGGTGTCGACTCCATTCCCTTCCTGGCAACGTCTTTTGACGATTCCGACAAACTATGGGATGTCGCCCTGCCGGAAATCAAATCCGCTCTGGAAGAGCAGAATCTGGTTTATGTTTACTCCGTTCCGTGGCCGCCACAGGGCATCTATGCCAAGAAGGACGTGAATGCAGCCGCTGACCTTTCAGGCGTCAAGTTCCGCGCCTACAATGCAGCAACCGCACGTATTGCTGAACTGGCTGGAATGCTGCCGGTGCAGATCGAAGCCGCTGAACTCAGCCAGGCGCTTGCAACCGGCGTCGTTGAAAGCTTTATCTCCTCCGGTTCCACCGGTGTGGACTCCAAGGTTTGGGAAAGCCTGACAAACTTTTACGACGTGCAGGCGTGGCTGCCGCGCGACGTTGTGTTCGTGAACAAGGATTCCTTTGACGCCCTCGACGAAGCTTCCAAGAAGGCTATTCTCGATTGCGGTTCTGAAGCTGGCAAAGCCGGCACCGACATGGCCAAGGACCTGACCGCCAAATATCTGGAAACGCTTGCAGAAAACGGCATGAAGGTCGCTGCTCCAGGCGACCAGCTCAAGGCAGACCTCGCTGGCTTTGGCGAAACGATGACAGACGAGTGGCTGGCAAACGCTGGCGACAAGGGCAAAGCCATCATCGACGCTTTCAAAGCCAAGTAAAACCCTTCACAATAACGGCCCGGCGCTTTAACAAGCGCCGGGCCTTTTTCAATGTGTGTGGACATTATGAGCGAATCTTCAGTCAAGCATCCCATTCGCCGCATACTGGATGGCCTGTACCTTTTGGCGGGCTATGTCGCGGCAGCCTGCCTTTTGGGCATTCTTCTTGTGATCGTCATGCAGATGGTGGCGCGCTGGTCGAGCCTGACTTTTCCGGGTGCTGCGCAATATGCCGGTTATTTGATGGCCTCATCCACCTTTCTGGCCTTCGCCTATGCCTTGAACAGTGGCGCGCATATTCGCGTTGGCCTGCTGTTGAATGCCTTGGGCAAACATAAATTTTGGGCGGAGCTATGGTGCCTGGCTATTGGCGCTGCTGCATCTACATATGTTGCCTGGTATGCGGTGAAATTCGTTTACTGGTCACGCAAATTGCATGACGTGAGCCAGGGGCAGGATGCTACACAGCTTTGGCTAGTGCAGCTTCCAGTGGCCGCTGGTGCAATCATTCTTGCCATCTGTTTTGCAGACAATCTCGTTTCGCTCATTTTCAAGGGCAGCGATAATATCGATACCGACGCAGAAGCCGGTCTGACGGAGTAATGAGATGACCGCTGAACTCGCACCAATTATCGTTTTTCTCTTCGTTCTTTTTCTTTTGCTTGGTTCCGGTGTCTGGGTTGGTCTCGCACTTTTAGGCGTGGCGTGGTTTGGCATGGAACTTTTCACCAGCCGCCCGGTTGGCGATGCCATGATGACCATCATCTGGAGCTCGCAATCGTCCTGGACGCTGACTGCTCTGCCACTTTTCATCTGGATGGGCGAAATTCTGTTTCGAACGCGCCTTTCTGAAGACATGTTCCGGGGCCTGTCGCCATGGATGGCAAATCTGCCCGGACGTTTGCTGCACACAAACGTTGTCGGCTGCACGGTTTTTGCTGCCGTGTCCGGCTCATCTGCCGCCACACTGATGACGGTGGGCAAGATGTCGGTGCCGGAACTTCGCCGTCGCAACTATCCCGAAGAACTCGTCATTGGCACGCTTGCGGGTGCTGCAACGCTTGGCCTCATGATCCCGCCGTCGCTCACGCTCATTGTCTATGGCGTCACCATCAACGAATCCATCACCAAGCTTTTCATTGCAGGCATTGTGCCGGGCATCGTGCTTGCCTCATTCTTCATGGCCTATATCGCCATCATGTCGAAGGTCTCCAAGAAATATGCGCCCGATGCAGAGCCGGAAATGTCTTTCGCTGAAAAGCTGAAGAACTCACGTTTTCTCGTGCCGGTCATCAGCCTGATCCTCGTTGTGATCGGCTCCATGTATCTGGGCTTTGCCACGGCAACAGAAGCGGCGGCATTCGGCGTTATAGGCTCGCTTCTTCTGGCATTTCTGCAGCGCTCCCTCAACTGGCACACCTTCATGCAAAGCCTGCTGGGCGCCACCCGCACCTCGGCCATGATCGGCCTTATTTTGGCGGGTGCCGCTTTCCTGTCGCTCTCTATGGGCTTTACCGGTCTGCCGCGTCTCCTTGCTGAAGGCATCAATTCACTGGGTCTTACCCGGTTCGAACTTTTGATGGCGCTTCTCGTCTTCTACATCATTCTTGGATGTTTCCTCGACGGCATTTCCTCAGTTGTGTTGACCATGGCCGTCGTGGAACCGATGATCCGTCAGGCAGGCATTGATGTCATCTGGTTCGGCATCTTCGTGGTTGTCGTTGTCGAAATGGCGCAGATCACCCCGCCGATTGGCTTCAACCTTTTCGTGATGCAGGGTATGACCGGGCACCAGATGAATTTCATCGCACGCGCCGCGTTTCCGATGTTCCTCATCATGGTGCTTATGGTGTTCGTTCTCATCGCCTTCCCTGAGCTCGCCACATGGCTGCCTGCCAATATGCGCGAGATCGGCTTATAGAGACCGGACATGGAGGTTCTCTCATCGCCCATGCTGGTGGCCGCAATCTTTGCGATTGTGGTCGCCGCTTCCATTGTGCAGGCCGGTCTCGGCATGGGTTTCGGCCTTGCCTCCGCACCGCTGCTCGCCCTGCTTGACCCTGTACTGGTTCCCGGCCCGGTACTGATCATCGCGGTGGTGACGTCTATTTGGGGCGCTTTGCGTGAACGCGGCGCAATCAACTGTGGCGAATTGCGCATCGGCATCGGCGGCCGTATCGGCGGCGTTATTGTTGGCTCGCTTCTGCTAGCCAGCTTGTCAGATCCCAAATTGTTCACGCTTATTTTCGGCCTGCTGATTGCCTGCGCAGTTACCCTCTCAATCTCCGGCTGGAAGCTCAAATTCAACCGCTTCACGCTCTTCATCATGTCGAGCTTTTCAGGCCTCATGGGCACCATAACCTCGGTTGGCGCGCCACCCATGGCGCTGGTCTATCAAAGCCGCACGTCAAAAGAAGCACGGCCCACGCTTGCTGCATTCTTTTCCATCGGCTCGACACTTTCGCTTTTTGGGCTCATTGCCAGTGGTTGGGCCAGTTGGAACGATTTCTTCCTCGCAGCTCTAATGGTGCCGCCCATGGTGCTTGGCACGTTCATCGCGCGATATATGCACGCTGGTTTTGACAAGCGTTTTCGCCCCATTCTCCTGGGCATGGCGGCTCTCGCCGCCGCGATGTTGATTTTTCGGGGTCTGACATGATGATGGTGGGCAACATGCTGCGCCTTTTGGCGCGTCATGGCAGGCTTGCTCTTATCGCCGGTCTGGCGGTTGGCATTCTGCTGCCGCAGCTTGCGCATGTTCTTCAGGCCTATATCCCCGAAGCCGTCGCAATCATGCTTTTCATCGTCGCGCTACGTATCGGCCCGGCAGAAGCACTGGGCCGCATGGACGAGATGCGAACCTCGCTGGTTGCCGTCATCTTTTACCAGGTGTTCATACCCTGCCT
>JBNKQT010000399.1:0-4162 GCA_050297115.1 Ensifer sp.
GGCAGTATTCGCCGCACATTTGCGCCTTGGGATGACCCGGAGGCAAAACCCTACATTTCCTTCAAAAACGTCACCAAACGTTTCGGCGATTTTACTGCCGTCGATGATCTTTCACTCGATATCTACAACCGTGAATTCTTCGCACTGCTGGGGGCATCCGGCTGCGGCAAGTCTACGCTTCTGCGCATGCTGGCGGGCTTTGAAACACCCACGTCGGGTCAGATCATTCTCGACGGGCAAGACCTTTCCAAGACCCCGCCCTATCGCCGCCCGGTCAATATGATGTTCCAGTCTTACGCGCTTTTCCCGCATATGACGGTGGAAAAGAACATCGCCTTCGGCCTGAAGCAGGAAGGCATGCCCAAAAACGAGATCGGTGAACGCGTTGCACAAATGCTCAAGCTGGTGAAGCTGGAAAAATTCTCAGCCCGCAAACCGCACCAGCTTTCCGGTGGTCAGCGCCAGCGCGTGGCACTGGCGCGCTCGCTTGCCAAGCAGCCGAAAGTGCTGCTTCTGGATGAGCCGCTTGGGGCACTGGACAAGAAGCTGCGCGAGGAAACGCAGTTTGAACTGATGGATTTGCAGCAGGATTTGGGCCTCACTTTTGTTGTGGTGACGCACGATCAGGAAGAAGCCATGACAATGGCGGATCGCATTGCTGTCATGAGCGCTGGCAAGGTGATCCAAGTGGCAACGCCAGCGGAGATTTATGAGGCACCAAACTCTCGTTTCGTGGCCGATTTCATCGGTGATGTGAACATCTTTGAAGGCAATGTTGTCTCAAATGCGGATGGCAAGCTGAAAATCGGTGTGAGCGAGGGGCTCACTGTTGTTGCGGAGTATGATGGTTCCACGCCGGTCAGCGATACAGCCGCCTTTGTCGTTCGTCCTGAAAAGGTACGTCTTAGCCGTGATATGCCGCAAGATGCCGGTTTCAATTCTGTCAAAGGCGAAATCTGGGACATTGGCTACCTTGGGGACATGACAACCTACAACGTCAAACTGCCGTCAGGACAGGTTGTGCGTGCGTCGCGTCTGAATGCATCGCGGGAGGTGGAAAATCCCATCGGCTATGATGATGAGGTTTGGCTTTCCTTCGACGAAAACGCCGGTGTGGTGTTGAAGGGTTGAGACGATGAGCAAGCTTACCGGTGCACTCTTCAACAGGCTCGTGATTGCCATTCCTTATGCGTGGTTGCTGGTCTTCTTTCTTCTGCCATTCTTTATCGTCTTGAGGATTTCCTTCTCCGCAACGGCGATTGCGATGCCGCCCTATACGCCGGTTTTCGATCTGGCTGAAGGTTGGCAAACCATCTGGCAAAAGCTCGGACAATTCTCACTGGATAACTATATCTGGCTGACTCAGGATAACCTCTACATCAACGCCTATATCTCCTCGCTGACAATTGCCTTTGTTGCGACCTTTTTGACTTTGCTGATTGGTTACCCGATAGCCTATGGAATGGCGCGGGCCCCGCGCACCGTTCGTCCCACATTGCTGATGCTGATAATTCTGCCATTCTGGACCAGCTTTCTGATCCGCGTTTATGCATGGATCGCCATTTTGAAGCCTGAGGGGTTCCTCAACCAGTTCCTGCAGACGCTCGGGTTGATTGATGATCCGCTGATCATCCTCAATACTGATATCGCCGTCTATATTGGTATTGTATATTCCTATCTGCCTTTCATGGTGCTGCCGCTCTATTCCACGCTGGAAAAGATGGATATGTCGCTGATCGAAGCGGCTGAAGACCTGGGTTGTCCGCCCTTGAGGGCTTTCTGGACAATCACCTTTCCGCTGTCGGTGCCGGGTGTGATTGCGGGCTTCCTGCTGGTTTTCATTCCCGCCGTTGGCGAATTTGTTATCCCCGATCTGCTGGGTGGCTCGCGCACGCTGATGATTGGCAAGACGCTCTGGACGGAGTTCAACGCCAATCGTGACTGGCCGGTTTCGGCGGCAGTCGCCATTATCCTGCTTCTTGTTCTGGTCATCCCGATCGCAATTTTCCAGAACGCGCAAGCCAAAGCCGCACAGCAATAGGAGCGCGCCATGCAGCGTATGTCACGTTTCAACATTGTCGCTATCACGCTCGGTTTTGCATTTCTGTATCTGCCGATCCTGCTGTTGATTATCTACTCGTTTAATGAGTCCAAGCTGGTGACGGTCTGGGCCGGGTTTTCCACCAAGTGGTATGGCGAGCTGTGGAATAACCAGGGCATTATTGACGCTGCCTGGGTTACCATTCGGGTGGGGCTTCTTTCTGCAACCATCGCCACTGTTCTAGGCACACTGGCGGCCATGACGCTCACCCGGTATTCAAAGTTTCACGGGCGCGCACTCTTTTCGGGAATGGTCTATGCACCATTGGTGATGCCCGATGTTATTATCGGTCTGTCACTTCTTTTGCTGTTTGTGGCTGCCGGTATGGATCGCGGCTTCTGGACGGTAACGCTTGCCCATATCACCCTCACCATGTGCTTTGTCACAGTGGTTGTTCAATCCCGTCTGCTGAGCATGGACCGCTCTGTTGAAGAAGCTGCGCAAGATCTTGGTGCTACTCCGCTCAATACGTTCGTTCAGGTGACATTGCCAATGATCGCGCCTGCCGTCGTTTCCGGCTGGATGCTGGCGTTCACCCTGTCGTTGGACGATCTGGTGATTGCGAATTTCACATCCGGCCCCGGTGCGACCACACTGCCGATGAAGATCTACAGCCAGGTGCGGTTGGGTGTGACGCCGGAGATCAATGCCGTTTCGACCATTTTGGTGGGCATTGTGGCGACGGGCGTTGTTATTGCCTCTCTTCTGACGAAGCGCCGCGAAGTGCAGCGTCGGCGCGATGAGTTGGCCGCGTTTATGCAGGGGTGACGCTCAGTCGCCGCGTGGTGGAATGAAGATGTAGGCAATCAACCAGATGGGCACAACAACCATCGCACCCAGGACAATCCGGGGTGTTGCCCATATGCCGAAGTCGCGCAAATAATTCACCAACTCTTCTGGCGTGAGGCCAAACAGACCAATCAGCAGTTTGGGTGTGAGGCCGAAAAATGCGAGCGCGGTGCCAGCGAGCAATGAAGCCAGCAGAATTTTGAAAAGGTTGCCAAGAAACCGTCCCATGTGCGCACCCCCTAGTTCCCGTTCCGCATTTCAGACGCAGGATTGATGGCGGTGTCAACCGGCGTGATGACGATATCAGGCCATGCGCCACCGGCGAAGAAATGGATGTCGTCCTCCTCGTCATCCGCCCCGGATAGTATGCCCGTCAATGCCAAGCTTTGGTTTCTGTAGGGGATAACACCCTTGAGTGTCATGTGGTTGCGTTCGCCTGATACATCAGCATTCACAACCTCCACCATGCCGTTTTCTATGCGTGTGTCGAGTACGAGTTTCCGGTAGGCCATTGTGCCATCGGCAGCCTCTGACAGATTGAAGAAGTTTCCGTCTCCAGCCTGCCTTCTGAAAGCATCGACATCGAAATTGCGAATATTGCCAGCGCCTGTGGTGACGCGCATCATGCCGCTGACATCGGCGGGAACGACAGCCCAGAAGGGCAGGTCCGCACTCAGTTCGGCAAAGATGTTACCGCGCGCGTCGGGCAGGGGGCCGGAAAGTCCGAACGCGCCTGCCAGTGCGGCTAGATTGATCTTGCCCGTGTCCAGCCGCAATCCGGCAGTGCGTTTTGGCAGGTTGCGTTCGTCCAAGGTAAGCCGGACGGTTACGCTCGCACCTGCAAAGCGGGCTGCAGCAATATCAAAGGAGGCGAAGCGGTCTTCAATACGCGCGCTTGCTGCCATGCCGTCAAGATTGATTGGGCCGTAGCGTGCGCTTGTGGCCGAGAGCCGCAGATCCAGCTTTAACTGCCTGAGGAAGCCAGTGTCGATGCGCTGGTTTTCGCCATTCGGGGCCATCGGTATGGGCGTGAATGTGGAGAGAAACCCGTAAATATCAAATGTTTCGAAGGCGAGCGTGCCTTTGAGCGAGGGGATGTCGCCTGGCGGCAGGCCAATTTCGATGGCGCCTCTTGCCGGCACGTCGTCGACACTCAATTGCAGCGCTTCCAGTGTCAGTGTTGTGCCCTTGGTTTTCAGCTTGGCTGACGCATTGAGCGTGCGGATCGGGATTGGCGCGCGCATGGGGTCGCCCAGCCAGGCAAACAATTCT
>JBNKQT010000400.1:0-8935 GCA_050297115.1 Ensifer sp.
AAGGTTGTCCGAAAGTTAACAAATGTGCCTCCCACTCGCCATACAATTATTCTTCTCTGTTGGAGCAGCTGAGAAAACAGCTTAGCCTGACTACTTCTTGAAAAGATCTTCCGCAGCAGAACGACTGGCAGATTTCCCGACTATATCTTCCTTCAGCCTTTCGATTTCCTCTTTCATCAGAGAAATTCGCGCCTCAAGTTCGTCCACTGATAGCAGTGAGAGGTCGCAACCGATCTCGTGCACCACTGTCTTCTTGGGCACATCATCGTCAAAAACACTCATTCTCCGCTCCCCTCGTCAGTCACTATCTCAAACTCAAACACTTCAGGTTCTGGATTGGCGCGCGGGTCCATCTGGAAGCCTTCAGGCGTTGTCATCACGGCAGAGCCGATAACCGTATAGTCTTCCTTCTCCTCGGCCGTAACGGTTGCACCAACCCGGCTTCTAAAGACAGCGTAAATCGTAATGGCAACATGCGCCAGCGAAGTGATTGCAAACAGCGAATAGGCGCCGAAGTAGGACATAACCGCACCGCCAACCGTTGGGCCGACAATGGTTCCCACGCCATAAAGCAGGTTCAAACCACCAGAAACCTTCACAAAGTCCTCAGGTGCAGCAATGTCATTGGCGTGTGCTGCGGCAATGGGATAGAGCGTATTGGCCGCAGCGCCATAGATCGCAATCAATATAAACAGAAAAACAAGCCCGGACGGCTGCACAAACGCAATGAGCCAACCGGCAAAGGCACATGCTGCAGCCAGACCCGCCAGCACAATACGTCGGTCCATTCTGTCAGAAAGCCGGCCGAAGGGAATTTGCGCAAGCGCACCGGCCAGGATTGCCAAACTCATCATGGTCGCAATCGAGCCCGCGCCCAAGCCAACCTGTGCACCGAAAACCGCACCCAATGTTCCGAATGCACCGGTCGCAACGCCGGTCAAAAATACACTGGCGGAAGCAACCGGTGAATTGCGATAGAGCCCGACCAGGTCCAGCCTCACACTTTGAATTGGTTGCGGTGAGGCTGCCGTCGAAAGCGTTGTGGGCAACAGCGCCACACAGTAAAGAATACCGCAGACCATAAACATGCTTGCTGTCATGAGATCGCCTGCAGAAAGCAACAGCTGCCCACCCATCGTGCCAACCAGCACAACGGCAATATAGGTCGAAAAGATTGTTCCGCGCGTCTCATTATCAGCCCGCTCGTTAAGCCAGCTTTCCACGATCATTGCGGTTCCAGCTGTGGCAAAACCGGTGACACTGCGCAGCAGCACCCACCAGAACGGATCCACGAACAAACCGATCATCAGCACAATAATCGCGTTCAAGGCGATAAAGCTGGCAAACGCGCGCACATGACCAATGCGACGAACAACCTGCGGCGCAAAAAGGCACCCCAGCACGAAACCCACAGCCCAGGTGGTACCAAGAAGCCCGAGAAGCGAGTTGGAATAGTGCTCTGCCGAACCACGAACGGGCAGCAGCAGACTTTGTAGGCCATTGCCGAAATAGAGAAACAAGGTGCCAAAAAGCAGCGCGAAGACGGGGACTAGGTTGCGTGGCATCTCAAATTTCCAATATGATTCTCAAGTTATTTCGGACATAACCGATCTGGCTGGCTCATGGCTGATTCAAGAGCTAGCAAACATGACATTGCGGAGCAATTCGCACAGTCAGTTCATTTGCAGTTAGCCGACACTCCTTACGTCGGATATCTTGGCAATATCATGACGCAAGGCCGCAAGGAACATTTTGATGCTGGCAAAAATAATCGCCCTGTTGATGGTATTGGCTATCGCCGCGCACCTCATCCGGCCATTTGGATTGCCTGGCCTCAAGAAGCGGCGCGATTTCTGGAAAATTGGCATAGCTGCTTTTGTAATGACAATGCTCATTGTGCTCATACGCCCCTGATCCCGACGATTAAATCGTTT
The DNA here is from genome assembly GCA_050297115.1 of Ensifer sp. Taxonomy (GTDB): domain Bacteria; phylum Pseudomonadota; class Alphaproteobacteria; order Rhizobiales; family Rhizobiaceae; genus Ensifer_A. Next base: position 1,935 of record JBNKQT010000400.1, read on the forward strand.
CAATTCCGGACTTGAACCCCTCGACGCAAATTCAAGAGTGCCGCACGCCCGCAAATTTAAATCGATTAGACTTAAGGTTGAACTACGTACCTCATTATACGCCCCGAAAAATACAGACCGTGAGCTTGAAACGACAACTATCCGCACAGAACCTCCCATTTTAAAAGAAGGCCTTCATCGATTTAACCATAAGCAAAAAACGCTTTAATTTTAATCGTTTAAAATTCAAACAACCCCTAAAATTTCGCATCACCCTTCTGGACCTGGCAAACAGAATACCCTATGCAAATGCAGTTTTTCAGGTTGGCGCTGCCAATATAGTGTTGAGGGAGATGAGCGTGAGCGGAATCAAATTAAAACCAGGGGTTGTTGTTGGAGAAGACTATTCTCAACTTCTCGAAGCCTGCAAGGCGGGCGGCTATGCCCTACCCGCAGTCAATGTGACCGGCACCAACAGCGTCAACGCCGTTATGGAAGCTGCAGCGAAATCCAAATCTGACGTCATCATCCAGATGTCCAATGGCGGCGGTCAGTTTTATGCCGGCCAGGGCATGGAAGATGCCATGCGCGCCCGCGTTCTCGGCTCAGCCTCAATTGCCCATCATGTAAATATGATGGCTGAAGAATACGGCATCTGCGTCGTTCTCCATACAGACCACTGCAACCGCAAGCTTCTGCCCTGGGTCGACGGCCTGCTCGATCTCGGTGAAGAGCACTTCAAGAAAACCGGCAAGCCGCTTTTCTCTTCTCACATGATCGACCTGTCGGAAGAAGAACTCGAAGCCAACGTGGAAACCTGCGCGAAGTACCTTGAGCGCATGGCGCCTCTGGGCATGAGCCTCGAAATCGAACTCGGTGTGACCGGTGGTGAAGAAGACGGCATTGGTTCGGAACTGGAAGAAGGCGACGCGGGCAACCCGAAGCTCTACACCCAGCCCGAAGACGTGCTCTACGCCTATGACCGTCTCACCAAGATCGGCCATTTCTCGGTTGCTGCCTCTTTCGGCAATGTTCACGGCGTTTACGCCCCTGGCAACGTGAAGCTCCGCCCGGAAATCCTGAAACATTCCCAGGCGCTTGTTTCCAAGGAACGCGGTGGTGGCGACAAGCCGTTGAGCCTCGTATTCCACGGCGGCTCCGGGTCCTCCAAGGAACAAATCGAAGAAGCCGTTTCCTACGGCGTATTCAAGATGAACCTCGACACCGACATCCAGTTCGCCTTCTCACAGGCCGTTGCTGCCAAGATCGACGAAAAGCCGATTGCTTTCAAACATCAGGTCGATCCGGAAGACGGTACGCCTTACAAGAAGTTCTACGACCCGCGCAAATGGCTGCGAGCTGGCGAACTGGGCATGGTTGAGCGCATTGAAGAAGCTATGCGCGACCTTGGCTCCCACGGTCGCACGGTTGCCGGTTAATCAGCCACATTCAAAGTTGAACCCTGTGAAAAAGGCGGGTGCTGAAAAGCATCCGCCTTTTTCCGATCTCACAAACTGAAGCCGTTTCCTCAGCCAGCCTTTCGCAACACATCCACACCCGGAAGCGGCTTGCCTTCCATCCATTCCAGAAACGCGCCGCCCGCAGTCGAAACATAGGTAAACTCACCAGCAACACCGGCATGGTTTAGCGCCGAAACCGTGTCCCCACCACCAGCGACAGAAACCAGCTGTCCAGCCTGGGTCTGCTCAGCTGCATGTTTGGCCGCCGAGACAGTGGCCGTATCAAACGGCTCGATTTCAAAGGCACCCAGAGGCCCGTTCCAAACAAGCGTAGCGGCTTGCGAAATCCAGTCATTCACCAGCTCGATGGACTGCGGCCCAACGTCAAGCAGCATGCTATCTGCTGGAATTGCCTCAACTGGCACGGTCTCGTTTTCAGCGTTGGCCTTGAATTCCTTGGCGACAACACCATCAACCGGCAACACAATGGAGCAACCCGCCTTCTCGGCTTCTGCCATAATGGTCCGCGCCGTGTCGGCAAGATCATGCTCACAAAGCGATTTACCCACATCAATGCCCTTTGCGGCAAGAAATGTGTTCGCCATACCGCCGCCAATCACCAGCGCATCCACCTTCTTCACAAGGTTCTGCAACAGATCGATCTTTGTGGAAACCTTCGCTCCGCCAACAATGGCAGCCACCGGGCGCTTGGGCTGGCCCAAACCTTTTTCCAAAGCCTCAAGCTCTGCCTGCATCGTGCGACCCGCATAGGCTGGCATATAATGCGCCAGACCTTCCGTGGAAGCATGCGCACGGTGCGCTGCAGAAAATGCGTCATTCACGAACACATCACCATTTTCGGCCAGTTGCGCGACAAAATCCGGCAGGTTCTTTTCTTCACCTTTATGGAAACGCGTGTTCTCCAGAAGCAGAATGTCCCCGTCATTCAGCGCGTCAACTGCGCTCTTTGCCGCCTCACCAACGCAATCAGCTGCAAAAAACACGCGATGATCCAAAACAGCTTCCACTGATGGCGCAATGGTTCCCAGCGACATCGAAGGCACAACTTCACCCTTCGGACGGCCAAAATGCGCCAGCAAGATCACTTTGGCGCCCTTGTCGGAAAGCTCAAGAATTGTGGGGGCAACGCGGTCAATGCGCGTCGTGTCCGTCACTTTGCCATCCTGAACCGGAACGTTAAGGTCCACGCGTACGAGAACGCGCTTGCCCGCCACATCCTGAAGATCATCGAGTGTTTTGAAAGTCATCTGGCACCTGTATCTGGCGTTTTAATTTATGGCTGGACCATACACAGCACGACGTGTGACGCAAGACACTAAGGCCAGTTGAGCCAGCACCCCGCCGGTTACGGCAAAATCTAAATCGATTTTTATTTGCAATGCTCCCTGGCACTCCGGCGCAGTTCGTATTGAAGTGATTTCATCGTAACCATAAAATGGGAACGCGTTAAAAGCCGCATCGGTCACCAGCCATGGAGGCATCTCATGAAAATCACATCCCGCCTCGCCAGTGGACAAGACCGTCGCGATGAACAGCCCAATATCGAACTTGCCGAAGAAATCGCGAAAACGGAAAACAGGGCTGCCGTAAGAGATCTGCTCGACATCGTCCAAAACGGCACCCGTCCTCTGCGCCACGACGCAATCAAAGCTCTTTACGAAACCGCCGAACGCAAACCACACCTGCTGGCCGACAATGTCGCAATTTTCATCGATATGCTCGGCTCCAAAGACAACCGCATGGTCTGGGGTGCCATGTCTGCACTTGCTGCACTTGCGGCAATCGCTCCCGAACAGCTTATGGCCTCAATTGAGACAATTCTGGAAGCAGCCGACCGCAGCAGCGTCATTTCCAAAGACAAGGCCATGGCGCTGCTCGCCACCCTCAATACAGACCCGCGCTATCACGACATCCTCATGCCGGTGATCTTCACCCGCCTGATGAACGCCGCCACCAACCAGACACCCATGTATGCCGAACTCACCGCCCCAAGCCTTCAACCCAAAGATCACAAACGCTTCCGCGAAGTGATGGAAACCCGCATAGCCGCCATCCCCCAACCGGCCAAGAAGGCCAGGCTGGAAAAACTTTTGAGGAAGCTGGGATAAGAAAAGTGCGATCCACGGCGACCGGTGGATGTGTTTACGATCCCGGGAACCTACAAAAGTAGGTGGGCGCCGTGTGCCCAAGCCCACGAGCGAGGACAGGGACAGCTCCCTAAGGATCGAGTAAGGCCCCGGGGATGTGAAATCCTGCCGGGAAGCGCAGACCGCATATCCGTATATAGTGCGTATTTGAGGTGGGCGCTAGTGGCAGTTTCTAAACAACCACGGCGCACAACAACCAGACCAAAAGAGAGGAATAGATTGCATTTCGCTTTCAGAGAAAATGAGTTTTGGTTGCAATCGACGACCCGCTAATTCATAGTTGATCGATGTATTTATTTGCATAAACAAAGCTTCAGTCAGTAAGGACCAATGCATGGACATTTATTCCGAAGCTACGATTGAGAACATTTCGAGCGAAATTTGCGATACACTTCAACACGCCAGTTTCGACAGCAATAACTGGCACCGAGTTGCTGAGATTTTCACGCAAAGATTCCCTGGCTCGTTCACAACATTGATTTGTCACTCCCATTCCCGACGCGAGCTGGACTTCTTCGTTTGCAACAATCTGGAAGAGCATTTTCTTGACGCCTATCAAAACCACTATGCATTCGTAAACCCATGGCTGCATGTGTGGGACAGGGAAAAGTCCGGCACAATCCGCATCGCCGAACAACACAGCCCCGCCCGACTGATGAGCGGAACGGAGTTTTACGAAGACTGGCTGATTCCCGTTGGCAGAGCAGAGGGCTCGGCCGCGATAAAACTGGGTGGAGACACAGAATTTTTGGCTCATATGCCCATCCATTACGACCTGAAACGCGCGCCCGCATATGACCGCGCAGTGGAGGCCGTTCTGCACAGGATCAGCGGAACACTCATGATGGCTCTTAGAACCGCACAAGGTGCATCTGAGGCTTGGCAGCGGGCATCAGCCCAGACCGCCATAAAAATGCGGAGCGAACCTGTCTTCGTGGTGGACGGAAAACTCCGCATCTTAGACACCAATTTCGAGCGCGACCCTGACTTGAGGCATCCCGAGATCAATGTCCGCGGCGGTATTCTGCGTCTGGAGGCAACGAGTGCGAACAGTTGGTTGTCTCAAACGCTTGCCCTGGCGGAAACAAGAAGCTTCAGCATAAACTGGTCACAGGCATTTGAAACGGCCAGCGGCCCGTTGCTGATAGAGATCGTACCTCTGAAACAACCAAACTTTGCAAGCATCTTTCCTGTCAGCAGCCTCTACGCAGTGGTACTCCGTTCTCCGTCAAAAAACGGCGGTGCAGGAGATATCCGCGCCTTCGCTGATCTGTATCGGCTCACACCGGCCGAAATGCGACTGTGCGAATTCCTGGCGGAAGGTCTTTCCCTGGCAGAAGCAGCAGACACACTCGAACTCACGCAAGGAACAGTTCGGGTTCGTCTGAAACGCATATTCCAGAAAACCGACACCCATCGTCAAGGACAATTGGTCAGCCTTCTTTCAAAGTTTCAGCGTTGAATGGACTTGTTTACGAGCGGCTTTCACCCGATAAATTGTACCGGGCGAAAGGCCTTTTTACTTGGAACTCAAAGCCGAATGTCCCTCAGTCCTTGGCTTGCCGTCGACCAATCAAGCCTAGCCCGGCCAGGCCAAATCCAAGCATTGCCAAAGGAACAGTCACCGGGTCATCCACAAACAGGGTTATGGGCGTCATCGATCCGGTAAACCTTCCATCGGACACAAAGCTGAGACCGGTTGCAAAAGCAGTCGCATCATTTGGGTCGAGCCCCGCGGAAGTTTCTATACCAAGTATCCTGAAACGATCCACACCCAAGCCGGAGAAAATATACTCCTCAAGTGCAGCCACTGTTGTCTCGAAGACGTAATCGGTGCCATCCCATAGATAAAGATCGAAAAGGTTGTCACCAATTTCTGGCAGAATGAATGAATAGAAAAGCGGATCACCGGCACCTGTCAGGTAGTCATAACCGACGGCAAGGATCGGATCATAATATGAAACCTGTTGGGCCAGAACCGGATTATCAAAATCAAAAACGGGATTACCATCCGGGTTTGTCGACCTGTCAACCGGCAAATACAGCTCTGGCGATACGGCTGAAAGGGTTGCAGCAAAGTCGTAAAAGGTAATTGTCTCCGCAAGGGCCGCTCCGGCCGTACTGAAACCTGAGGGCGTTATCGTTGCGGTTCCGTCCTGCTCATTACGTACTTTCCGCGTGTCTATACGGAAAGCATAGTGCCCATCTTCTTTGAGCCCCCATTCCTCTGGAATGGTGAACGTTTCCGTATCGCCAGGCAAACCCGTCGAAACAATTTTGTCTGCTGCTCCATATGGGTCGCGCTTATCAAGGTCATAATAACTTACGGCAACACGATCGACTGGGTCGCCGAGGTCCCAGGAAAAGGTTGGGGTTGTCGTTCCGCTGGCAAATGAAATCTTCACGTTTGTAACTGGGGCTGGCAGCAGTTTCGACGCACAATCAGCGTCCGCGTTTGAATTACAAATCCCCGGTATTGTAATAGATCGCGAGTCAGCGCCGTTTTTTAAGGTTACCGCCCATTCTCCAGTGAGCATCTTGGTTTGGCCATTCAACGGGACCCCGCCACCAAAGTTATTCGGATTCGCAGTATTTGAAACATCCGGGAGATTAATCGTAACACCGTTCTGGGTCGCAGTAACTGTCGTTGGGGTTGTTATGTTGCCCTGCCCATCGGCGCCCTTCCCATTGGGCAGCACACCGCCTATGCCCAGAGAGAAAGAAAGACCGGCGTATCGCCCCACACTATTTTGCTGAATCCGGTTGACATAGTGGCTGACTTCCTAAGCCCCGTAGGTACCATCAAAATTGATGGGAGCGGCCCAGAGCGAAACCGGCGACAACGCAACAGCCGAAACCGCATAAACCGAAAATCTTTTTCGCATGACAATTTCCTTAACACTTGGTTACCAAGTGGAGAAAATTAACATCATTGCGAATGACGAAAACTCCCATTTGGGAGTTGTCACTGGAGTGGCAATCTTTATCTATTCAGCACTTTGAAAAAGTAGAAAGTGAATTTGATGAAGACTATTGCCAGTACGGCCTTAACCGCAGTTCTTTTTGCGGCGGTGCCCGCAAATGCAGCAATTATGAATTTGAAATACGAGTCTTTTATCGACGCGTCACGATTTGGTGGCAGCGCGCTTGAACCGTATATCGTCAATCTCAATTTTGATGATCAAACGCCAGATGATCGCAGCGCCTCGCCCTATGGCGTGTATTACTTGGACCATACGGCGAACGGATTTGTAAAAATCGGTCAGGAGGTCGCCACGTTCAATGGAGCAACGGTGCAAGTCTTCAATAACTTTCACTCGGTTGTCGGCATAGTAGACATCTTTTCAGTAATTGTTGGGCAACAAAATTCGATAACAGGTAGCGATATGACCGG
>JBNKQT010000401.1:0-3950 GCA_050297115.1 Ensifer sp.
GCGGCGCATGAACTTCTCTGTTTCCACCGCATTGGCATTCATGGACACATCCATTGCGCCAGTAATCCCACCAAAGAAAACAAGGGAGGCGCCTGCAAGCCAGATATTGGGCGCAAAAGTGACAAAGAGCAGGACAGGCAGAAAGAGTATCGTGCTGGTCAATGTCGTCAACGCAGAGCCAAAACGGGCAATCTGGCTACCGGCAATCGGCATCAATATCAGTGACCCAACGCCAAAGAGCAGGATCATGATACCCATATGGGACGGCGACAGTGCGAGACGCTCGGCAAAGGCGGGGATCTTGGATGCCCAGCTGCCGACATAAAGCCCGTTCATCAGAAAGAGCGTCGAAACCGCGAAACGCTCTTTGGTAAGGTATGGCGCACGCTTTGGCTTGCTGGTTATTTCCATGTCTATTTCCGGTCCTGGTTTATCGGCTTTCCAGCAAGAATTGCTTCTATGCCCTGCGCTTCAATCTCGTGTTGGGTGTGTTCAGGTGCATCATGCTCAAGCACCAGAATGTTACAGTCCCTGCTTTCCAAAAACTGGCATTTGGCTGCCGTCCCAAGCTTGTCATTGGCCAGCACTGCGGCCACCTTTCGGCTTTGCTTTGCCATGGCATGCTTGATTTCACGTTCTTCCAGCGTGTGGGCGCTCAGCCCCTTTTCTACATCAAAACCGCAGGTGCCAATGATTGCCAGATCAGCATTGAACAGGCCAACCTCCTGCATTGCGCGTGCCCCCAAAGCTGCCCCGATCTGCTTGTCCACCTGTCCGCCGATCATCACCACCTGGCATGCGGGGTGGTCCAGCAAAACTGCAGCAATTGCGGGCGCATTGGTGATCACGGTTGCAGCCAGTTCTTTTGGCAGCGTCTGTGCAATCGCCAGATTGGTTGTTCCTGCATCAATGAATATGCTCATCCCGCTTTCAAGCAGGTCGAGGGCCGCTTTTGCCAGAGCGATCTTGCGTTCCGGCATCAGGTTTCTGCGGCCCTGAAAATCGGCCTCGTGCGGTGCGGGCGGCAAAGCGCCGCCATAAACACGCTCGCATAGTCCTGCATTTGCCATTTCGCGCAGGTCTCGGCGAATTGTATCCACCGAGATATTCAGTTTGGCCGCCAGATCAGCCGCAATCACGCGGCCATCGGTATCAAGGCACTCGCGGATATAGGTCTGGCGCTCGCGGGTTAGCAGGTCCGTGTCGCTCATCGTTTCAAATCATGCACAAACAAGATAAAACATGCATAAACAGGAATCATGCGTGGAGCAAGTACCTTTCGAAGTCAGTTCGTTACAATACGTGTCTGGTGGTTTACCTGCGCCAGCAGCTTACGCATATCGCGCTTTGAAACAGCGATGCATCCTTCTGTCGGCGTATATCCGGGCCGGGCAATATGTAGAAAGATCGCAGAACCGCCATTGCGTTTGCGCTCACTTACATTCCAGTCCATCACGATACAAATGTCATAGAGATGGTCATCGCGGCGCATTTCTTCATGTGATGGTTTGAATGGTTTCCTTTGCAGTTGATTATAGGCGGGGTGCCTTGGTGCATCGCACCAGATATCGCCCGATTTGATTGGTTGCATTGGCAGGGCGGTCACCGGCTTTGCCCCTCGGTCGGTTCGCCAATAGCCATAGAGCAGCCGCATGGAAGCGCGTGGCGTTTTGCCGTCACCCTCGCATTTGCCTGTCGCTATGCCCGAGCGGCCAAGCGCTGCCCTAATTCGCAGTGATCCCAACTGCAAAATTCCTTCAGTGGGCCTGCCGGGCGCGGTTTTAACCATTATGGTCTTTATCATCATACTCACGTTCTTGTGCATTGCCTGTGAATGAACAGCAAATCTAGAAGTAAAATCATGAAGTGGCATTTTGCCTTTAAAGACAAATGCTTTAAACCATTTATGCGATTTGCTGAATGAGACCCGACGCAAAGCCGCAAAAACAGGGGTATTGGTAATATGACGGCCCGTACAATTCTGCTCGTGGATGATGATGATGACCTGCGTGAAACGCTGGTTGAACAGTTCAGCCTTTATGACGAGTTCAACGTCATACAGGAAGCATCCGCCACCAAAGGCATCAAGACCGCCAAGGAACAGCAGATCGATATGCTGATTATGGATGTCGGCCTGCCGGATATGGATGGGCGTGAAGCTGTCAAACTGCTGCGCAAGGGTGGCTTCAAGGCACCGATTATCATGCTTACCGGCCATGATACCGATTCCGACACGATTCTCGGACTGGAGGCCGGTGCCAATGACTATGTCACCAAGCCTTTCCGTTTTGCCGTCCTGCTTGCCCGTATGCGCGCCCAGCTTCGCCAGCATGAGCAGAGCGAGGATGCCACTTTCACCGTTGGCCCTTACACGTTCCGTCCGGCCCAGAAGCTTCTCACCACACAGTCCGGCCAGAAGATCCGTCTGACGGAAAAGGAGGCGGCCATTATCCGTTTCCTCTATCGTGCAGACCAGAAGGTTGTGACGCGCGATGTGCTGTTGGAAGAAGTTTGGGGCTATAATTCCGGCGTTACCACGCATACTTTGGAAACGCATGTTTACCGTTTGCGCCAGAAGATCGAAAGCGATCCATCCAACGCCGAAATACTGGTGACGGAAAACGGCGGCTACAAGATCGTTCCCTAGGTTAAGAGGCAAAGCCAACCATGGCGTTGAAGGATGATATTGCTGTTTTATCCCGCGTTCCGGTGTTTTCCGGAATGAGTGAGGAGCAAATTCGCCTTCTGGCTTTCGGTGCCGAGAAGCGCGTTCTTTCCGAAGGCCAGGTTCTTTTCAAGCAAGGCCAGGCGGCCGACTGTGCCTATGCTGTCTTGAGCGGTCAGATTGAACTTACTTCCAGCAATGGTCGTGGTGGACAGACAGCGTTGCCGGGCACACTTCTTTCCGAACTGGCGATGATCTCCAATGTGGAACGTAAATTCACCGCCACAGCTGTCGAAAACAGCGAAGTCATCCGCATCAGCCGCGAGCTTTTCCTGCGGCTTTTGGAGGAGTTCCCGGAAGCTGCCTCCATTGTTGAAGAACGCATTCGTGAAAATCTGAGCGCGCTTCTGGGCGGTCTTGCTGCGCAGGCCCGCCGTTTTAGCTGACGAGTTTCAATTCTAAACCATTGGTAAACAAATTTGTGCGACTTTTATTGAAACGGCGCGTTTGGCCGTTTCGATCAAAGTATGGGATTTTTGTTATGCGTATCCTGTCATCTGTCTCAAAGGTTGCCTTTGCAGCCTGGTTTCTGCTTTGTGCACCGGCATTTGCCGAGGAGTTGTTTCTAACCCCCAGTGTCGGCACTGAAGGGGCTGCCCTTTCCGGCGGCTATAAATCAGATGCCAATTGGGGCCTGACGGCAAAAGTCAGCGCCTTTGCCTGGAACTGGAATGGCACGGTTGGCGGCAATCCAACGACTGCAAATCTGCGCTTCTTCAACGTCGGTGGAACGTTCGACTATTACCCCGGTGGCGGTAATTTCCGCGTTTCAGCCGGTGCTCGTATTTCCTCCAACAAGGTCACCGGCACGCAGACGCAAGGGGCGGCAACGGCCAGCTACACCCTGAAACAGAACAAGCTCCAGCCCTACCTTGGTGCTGGCTATTCTCACGATCTTAGCGGCAATATGGCGCTGGATATTGAGGTTGGTGCCTATTATGCGGGACCGACGAAGCTCACCAGCACGGGCAATGTTACCGTAGGCGGGGCAACTGCAACGGCTACCACAACAGGCACATCCAGCAGCCACACCCTTTACCCGGTCGGGCAGGTTGGCTTGAAGATGAAGTTCTAGCCCCCGAGTCTAGGTCACGGGCTCATAAATGAGGTTATTTTGGTATGACCAATTTGTTCAGATACAAGGCGCAAGGGCGCAGGAAATACTGTCTATTTTCAAGCCGTTGCAACGCAGTAGCTGGACAAATTGGTCATATCCGAAGGACGA
>JBNKQT010000402.1:0-6092 GCA_050297115.1 Ensifer sp.
AAGAGCCTCAGCTCTGTCGCGTGCGTCTGCCAGTTCCACACCCTCCTGAAGCAGAGGTTCGGCGACAATATCGCGGGTGGAAACACGCGGCACGACCCGTAAGAACTGGCTGACATAGCCTAGCGTCTCGCGGCGGATTTCAAGAACCTGACGTGGTTCGGCACTTGCCAGATCGATGATTGTATCGCGATGCTTTACCAGTATCTGGCCCTGGTCAACAGCGTAATTGCCGAAGACCATCTTCAAGATCGAGCTTTTGCCCGCACCTGAGGGACCACCAAGAACGGCGCATTCGCCGGTATTGACTGCGAAATGGACGTTGGAAATAACCGGCAAAACAGCGCCACCGCGCAAATGCATGATGAAAGATTTTGCGACTTCGGAAACGATAAGTGGGGTCGACATATATCAGTCCTCACACTTGCAAAATTGAGGAAACGAGAAGCTGGGTGTAAGGCTCGCGCGGATCATCCAGCACCCGATCGGTCAGTCCATGTTCAATCACATGGCCTTCTTTCATCACCATCATGCGGTGGGAGAGAAGCCGGGCGACTGCCAGGTCATGGGTCACAACAATGGCTGCAAGACCCAAGTCCTGAACAAGGCCACGGATAAGGTCGAGCAGGCGGGCCTGCACGGAAACATCAAGGCCGCCGGTTGGCTCGTCCATAAAGATAAGGCGCGGGGCGGTGACGAGATTGCGGGCAATCTGCAGGCGCTGTCGCATGCCGCCGGAAAAGGCGCGGGGCTGATCGTCGATCCGGTCAAGGCCGATCTCAACCCGGGTGAGCCAGTCGCCAGCGGTTTCGCGGATCTGGCCGTAGTGGCGTTCACCCACCGCCATCAGTCGTTCGCCCACATTGGCGCCTGCCGAAACGGTCATGCGCAAACCATCTGCAGGGTTCTGGTGAACAAAGCCCCAGTCAGTGCGCATCAAAAAGCGGCGTTCGGCCTCAGGCATCGTTGCAAGATTACGATATTGGTGATCGCGCATCCGGTATTCAACCGAACCGACATCGGCGGTCAGGCGGGTGGAAAGGCAATTCAACAACGTTGTCTTGCCGGACCCGGATTCACCCACCACAGCGAGAACTTCACCGGGCCATAGGTCAAAGTTGACATCGGTGCAGCCGATACGCGCGCCATAGAATTTGGAAAGGCCCGAGACCTTCAAAAGCGGTTGGTCACTCATTCTGCAGCCTCCACATTTGCAACGCCGAGTTCGCCTACATGGCCTGCCTCGCGGCGCTCTTCGCAATGGTCCGTGTCCGAGCAAACGAACATGTGACCGCCTTTGTCATTGAGGATGACTTCGTCAAGGTAGACGCCTTCCGCGCCACAGAGTGCGCAGGGCTTTTCAAATTTCTGGATTTCGAATGGGTAGTCCTCAAAATCGAGGCTCACGACATCGGTATGTGGCGGAATGGCGTAGATACGCTTTTCCCGCCCCGCACCGAAAAGCTGAAGCGCTTGCGAGCGGTGCATTTTCGGATTGTCGAATTTGGGAATGGGCGAGGGGTCCATGACATAGCGCTCCTCCACCTTCACCGGATATGCGTAAGTTGTGGCGATATGGCCGTTTCTGGCGATGTCCTCGTAAAGCTTCACATGCATAAGGCCGTATTCTTCAAGCGCATGCATCTTTCGTGTCTCGGTCTCGCGCGGTTCCAGAAAACGTAAAGGTTCTGGGATTGGCACCTGATAGACCAGCACCTGACCTTCGGTGAGTGGTTCTTCGGGAATGCGGTGGCGGGTCTGGATAACGGTCGCTTCACGCGTTTTCGTCGTCACTTCCACATTGGCCACTTTCTCGAAGAAGGCCCGAATGGAAACCGCGTTGGTCGTATCGTCAGCACCCTGGTCGATCACTTTCAGCGTGTCGTCAGCACCGATGATCGAAGCCGTCACCTGAACGCCACCAGTACCCCAACCATAGGGCATCGGCATTTCGCGCGAGGCGAAGGGAACCTGATAGCCCGGGATGGCAATCGCCTTGAGGATTGCCCGGCGGATCATCCGTTTGGTCTGTTCGTCCAGATAGGCGAAATTGTAGGTTGCGAGTTCTGCCTTGGTCATTCCGCAGCCTCCTTGTGTTCAGCTTCGGATCGACCGGCTTTCACGGCCTCATATTCCGCGCGCATGCGGCGCACGAGTTCAAGCTCGGCCTGAAAGTCCACATAGTGGGGCAGTTTCAGGTGCTCTACAAATCCAGTGGCCTGCACATTGTCGGAGTGCGAAATGACGAATTCTTCGTCCTGTGCAGGCGCTACAATGTCTTCGCCGAATTCATCAGCGCGAAGCGCGCGATCAACCAGTGACATTGCCATGGCCTTGCGCTCTGATTGGCCGAACACTAGGCCATAGCCGCGTGTGAACTGCGGCGGTTGCTTGGATGAACCTTTGAACTGGTTGACCATCTGGCATTCGGTCACCTGCACACGGCCAAGCGAGAAGGCAAAACCCAGTTCGGGGATATCAATCTCCACGTCCACAAGGCCGATGCGAATTTCACCGGCAAAGGGATGCGAACGGGCATAGCCGCGCTGGGTGGAGTAGCCGAGCGCCAGCAAAAAGCCTTCATCGCCACGTGCCAAGGCCTGAAGCCGTTCATCGCGTCCGAGAGGAAATTCAAGCGGTTCGCGGGTGATATCACCTGGCGTCGTCTCTTCCAGACAGGGCTCTTCCATTTCAATCAGGCTTTCATTTGCCAGAATGTCGGCAACCCGCATGATGTCTTCGTCACCCGCCGTGTCCTGGTTGGGCTCATCCACTGGAGTATCGCCCAGAAGTTCCGGATCAAGCAGACGGTGTGTGTAGTCGAAGGTTGGCCCCAAAAGCTGGCCACCGGGCAAGTCCTTGTAGGTAGCCGAAATACGCCGCTCGACCAGCATGGCACCGGTGTCGATTGGCTCTGAATAGCCAAAACGGGGCAGCGTGGTGCGGTAGGCGCGCAAGAGAAAGATCGCCTCGATCATATCACCGCGCGCCTGCTTCATGGAAAGTGCAGCCAGCGTTCTGTCGTAAAGCGAGGCTTCCGCCATGATGCGGTCAACGGAAAGGGCAAGCTGCGCAACAATCTGGTCTACAGTGATGCCCGGCAGGTTGCGGTCACCACGTCGACGGTCGGCTAGAAGCCGGTGTGCATTTGAAATGGCGGCCTCGCCACCTTTAACAGCGACATACATATTTATGCCTCCACCGGTTTGAGTTTTGTTGAGCGCGGAAGGCAGATGATCTTGTCGCCGCAGGTGAAAACCATGTCCACGCCGCGCGGAAACAGTGCATGGTTTGCCTCCCAGCGTTTGACAAAATCACCTGGCAATCCGTCCACCGCCACGCGGTATTCTCCATCAATGCCGGGGCCGGTCGCAGTCAGGGGGGCGCCTTCTGTGAGCGACGGCAGTTCGACAATAAGAGTGGTGGAGCGGTCGGGATATTCCTGCGTTCCGGGTTTGAAGCCCCAGAAATCGGGCAGAGCTTCGCCAGCGCTCAAGAATGCAAAACTGGCCTGGCCTGTCGATTGGGCAACCGGTGCGCCGCTATGAAAGCGAATCCAGCCTTCAGCTTCCTTTGAGTGTAGAACCGGCGACAACCAGACAGAGGTGTCCGGGTCAGCGAGGCAAAGCAGCACCGCTGATTGGGCTGCTGAAAAGGGATGAGGTGCGTTTGCCGCAGTATCGAGCGTGTGGATTGTGCCCGGTCGCGCCATGGCATCCATCAATGTGCGGAAAACGGATTGAGATTCGTGGACGGCGTCGTTGAAGCCACCATCAAGTACTGCTGTTGCAAGGGCCATCAGTCGTCTCCCCGCACCATCGTGAAGAAATTGACGCGCGTTGCCGCGGTTTCTTCCTCTTGTTTCTGGTCTTCGCTCTGCAGTCGGGCTTCAATGCGAGCCACGAACTGGGAAACCTGGAACTCATAGCTTTCCACGCTGGCCAAGGCATCCACGACTGCGGAGAGTTGTGCTGCCTCACGGTCGGTGCCAAGGCGTTGGCCATGGCCAACCTCGCCACTGGCCAGCTGCACCGTTGCGCGGGTTATTGTTGCCTCACCAAGGTTGAACACCGACCCCGTGCCGCCCATACGGCCTCTAATCATGACAAGCCCGGTCTCGGGGCCTCGTACGACCTGTGTCTTGGGCAGGTCACCAATTGAGGTTACAAACTCCTGCAGTTCACCGGCTGTTGCGCGTGCCAGCGTTTCAATACGAGATTTGCGTTGCGCTTCTACTTCACCAAGCTTTTTGCTTTGCGGTTGCATTCCAATAATCCTTTGTCTATTTGTCTAGACAATCAAAATCGATAGTGATTTTCTAACACCACCAAGTGACAGATTGGTGACAGAGAGACGGAAAGCTGAGGCAATGGCCCCGGATGAAACAATGATTGACCGCAAGAGCGGGGTTGCTGTCTGGCGGCAGATTGCCGACGAGGTGCGTGCCGCCATCACCAGTGGTGCGTTTTCCCAGACGGGAAAGCTGCCAGGTGAAATGGCGCTTGCAGAACGCTTTGGCGTCAATCGCCACACGGTGCGCGCTGCCCTTGCTGCCCTCGCGCGTGAAGGTGTGGTCGAGGCAAGCCCCGGCCGTGGTACGCGGATTGTCAACAATGTCCGTTTGCGTGTGCCGATTTCCCGCCGCACCCGTTTTTCCGCTGGCCTTTCTGATCAGGCAAAACGGCTGGAAACGAATTTCATTTCCAGTGAAAGGGTCGTCGCGCAAGCCAACATATGTGAAGCACTTGGGCTTGACGCCGGAGCAATCTGCATAGCCCTGGAAACGGTCAGCCTTGCTGATGGTGTGCCCGTTTCCGTGGCGCTACATCATTTCCCCGAAGGGCGGTTTGGCGACATTGACCTTCATTTTCGGCGTGAACGTTCAATCACAAGGGCATTGGCTGCCTGCGGACTGGACGACTATCTGCGCGCCTCCACGGAAATTTCTGCTCGCCACGCTGATGAGGCGGAACGTCGCTGGCTCAAACTGGAACCGGGTGCAATCATTCTGGAGGCAACTGCAACCAACAGCGATCTGGACGGTTCGCCCGTCCAATATTCCAAGACACGATTTTCAGCCGATCGTGTGAGCCTGTTCGTGGGCCTCGAGCCCGATCAGGCATTGGAATGATATTTGATACTCAAACATTTTACGACCGGATTTGATCTTTGTCATGGAAGCCATGAGGTTTGACGGCTCTTATTTCCATTATGGTGTGAAAGGCCGGACCATGTGGCGTTAAATATCCAATGCCGCTTGACGGTTGAGAGGCAGCTTGTAACTTTGAGACGTACTTGATTAGCGAAATTGATTGACCCAACGGGGGTATTGACCCGCAAATATCGAAAGGCAGGCTAAGCCGTCACGGTGTCCGGGACTTGGAAGCCCGCGTGGGGGCAATGGCATCGAGGTTTTGCAAGGCTTTGTTTCACAATCCGAAAATGCCGGAAAGCATTGGCTAACCGGACAATCTTGAGGGGTGAATAATCCGTGAGTGAAAAAGCTGAGGACGTTGAATTTCCGGCATGTGATCTGCCACAGGTTTCAGATGCGGAAGTTGCAGCTATCTGCGAAACGTTCGGCAATGATCGCCATCGCATGCTCGATATTTTGAGGGCCTTGCAAGACAGATATCGCTGCGTTTCACCGCACATCATGACAATTGTTGCACGGCAAACCGGCCTCACCCGAGTGGCGGTTGAGGGCGTTGCCACCTTTTATTCGTTCCTTTCGTTGTCGCCCAAAGGCCGGGTCACGATCAGGCTATGCGACGATATTATCGACCGGTTTTGCGGATTGGCTTAGGTTGCGGCTGTCTTTGAGGCCGAGCTTGGGGTAAAGGTCGGACAGACGTCGCATGATGGGGCCTACTCGCTGGAATATACGCCCTGCATTGGCATGTGTGATCAGGCACCCGCCGCGATGATCAATGATGTGGTCCTCACTAGGTTGACGGTGGAGAAAGCGCGCGAAATTGGGCGTGCCCTGAAGGCGGGCAAAACACCTCAGACAATCGTGAGCGAGCGCTTTGCGGATTTGTCGCCGCATGAGCAGGCCACCCATATGGTCGACAACAACATTCGTCACGCAGGTG
>JBNKQT010000403.1:0-12221 GCA_050297115.1 Ensifer sp.
CATCCTTGGCCATGCCTTCGATGGTTTCGATCTTCTTGCCTTCAGCTTCCACACCCAGCATCAGGCAGGAGCTTACCAGCACACCGTCAACAGTAACGGAGCAAGCGCCGCAGTCGCCCGTGCCGCAGCCTTCCTTGGAGCCGGTCATGTCCAGATGGTCGCGCAGGCAATCCAGCAGAGTTTCGCGCGAATCGGCCAGAAACTCGACTTCGTCGCCGTTGACCGTGGTTGTTACGTGGGTCTTACTCATTTCTCAAACTCCTTTTGCGCGGTCGTAGGCGATGCGCGCAGCGCGCTTGGCGAGTACGCCAGCGACGTCAACGCGGAACTCAACCGTGCCGCGCTTGTCATCAATTGGTTTGCAGGCGGCTGATGCTGCCTCAGCGAGCGCTTCCAGAGCGTCGTCATCCAGTGTTGTGCCGACGATTGCATCAGCTGCTTCTGGAACGAGGAGAACGGTTGGTGCCACAGCACCAAGCGATACGCGCGCCTCAACGATCTTGTCGCCATCCAAACGCAGGTTTACAGCGCAGCCGACAACAGCGATGTCCATTTCCGTGCGCGGAATGAAGCGCAGGTAAGCGTCCCCACCATTTTCGCCGCGTGGCGGCAGGGTGATTGCGGAAACAATTTCGCCAGCTTCCAGCACGGTCTTGCCGGGGCGGGCAGGAACTTCTTCCACGGGCAATTCGCGCGTGCCATTCGGGCCGGTGATTGTAATGGTCGCACCAGCGGCTACCATGCCCGGCACGCTGTCGGCTGCAGGAGAGCCGTTGCACAGGTTGCCGGTCAATGTTGCACGGCCCTGAACCTGGGTTGAGCCCACAAGTTCCATACCTTCCACAACACCTGGCCAATCGCGACAGAGGTCCTTGTTTGCGCCCAGCGATGCGCCGGAAACGGCCACGCCGATCTTCCAACCGCCATCGGCGGTTTTGGTGATGTCCTGAACGCCTGGAATTTTCTTCAGATCAATCAGATCGTCGGGCAGAACCATGCCTGCGCGCATCTGAACCAGTACGTCCGTTCCACCAGCAAGAAACCGGGTTGTCCCGCTTGCTTTGGCTGCGATTCCAGCAGCGTCTTCGAATGACGCCGGACTATGATAACGCATATTCTCTCCTCGCACGTATCAAGGGCGGGGTTCAATAAACCGCCGCCCATCTTAATGTCCTGATCTCAACCGAGCATTTCGGCGATATCAAGTTATGAAAGCTCTATCCGTTTTTGCTGCGGCCTCCAACCCCGTTGGGGGCCGCAGAAGCGGAATTTCAGTTTATGCTCTCAAACTCTTTTGCATGCAGCCATTCAGCATGCTTCGGCGCTTTCTTTGTCTTGCTCCACTCTTCGAGCATGTCCCACTTTACTTCGTCAAGGCGGGCCAGCGCTTTCTCCTGATCGGGGTCCGGTGCTGCCAGCTCAACGCGATGACCATTGGGGTCAAAGAAGTAAATCGAGTGGAAAATCGTGTGATCGGTCACACCCAGAACCTCAATCCCGTTCTTCTCCAAATGCTCCTTGTATTCCAGAAGCGCATCGCGGTCTTTTACCTGGAATGCAATATGCTGAACCCATGCAGGCGTGTTTTCGTCGCGCCCCATTTCAGGCTTCGTTGGCAATTCGAAAAAGGCAAGAATGTTTCCCGCGCCTGCGTCGAGAAACAAGTGCATGTAAGGATCAGGCTCATGCGTGGATGGTACCTGATCTTCTGCAATTGCCAACACAAAATCCATGTTCAGCATCTTGGTGTAAAATTCAACAGTCTCCTTGGCGTCCTTGCAGCGGTAGGCCACGTGGTGAATTCGTTCAATGTTCATTTCTCCGACTCCTTTAGTTGCATATGCAACCAATATCGGATTTTATTATTGAACCATTGATCTAGATCAATTTGTCAAAAGATAATCTATTTGTCTATGGTAAATTTCCAATCTGCTAGAATTTCTGGGCCCTTCGGCGGTTTGTGTGCCATTGCGCAGGAGACTGGGTGACAACGGGTAGCGCATTTGTCATTGTTCGCTTCTCTAAGATTCTGGATTTTGCCTATGAAAAAAGAACCATTGTGCCAGGTGCAGGAGACGTTTGATCTCGAGACGTTTCTGCCCTTCATACTGAATCAGACGGCTGAAGTGACCGGGCAATCCTTTCAACGGGTGTACCGCCGGGCCTATGGCATGACGCGCACACAGTGGCGCGTGCTTGCGATTGTTGGTCGCTATGGCAGGCTGACGGCGCGTGAGGTTTGTGACATCGCGCATGAGGAAAAAAGCGGTGTGAGCCGCGCCGTCTCTGCATTGGAAAGTGAAGGGTATCTGAAACGGCAGAGCAGCCCGGAAGACCGTCGGGCGGAGCATCTCTCACTGACTGAAAAAGGGTGGGAGGTTTTTTCAGCGCTTGGGCAGTCGGCCAATGCATTCAATGCAAAGCTGAAAGAGGCCCTGGGGCCTGATGGTGAGGCGAAGTTGCTTCAATTGCTGGATCTGCTCCAGCGTGTTGCAACGGATATGGAGGTTTCAGGCGATTAAGCACCGCTGGCATTTGGTTATTCCGTTCATTGCTCGCAGACCAGAATCAAAAACCCCGGAAGAGCCTTCCTGGGTTTTCTTTGTTGGCTACCGGTATCGCGTCAGTTGATCAAAGGCAAAAGCTTGTTGATCGATTCTTTCGCGTCGCCGTAATACATGCGGGTGTTTTCCTTGTAGAAAAGCGGGTTTTCGATGCCCGAATAGCCCGTGCCCTGGCCACGCTTGGAAACGAAGACCTGTTTGGCTTTCCACACTTCCAGAACCGGCATGCCGGCAATTGGCGAATTGGGGTCTTCCTGTGCGGCCGGGTTCACGATGTCGTTCGAGCCGATGACAATCGCAACGTCGGTTTCGGGGAAGTCCTCATTGATTTCGTCCATTTCCAGCACGATGTCGTAAGGCACCTTGGCTTCAGCCAGAAGCACGTTCATGTGGCCGGGCAGGCGGCCTGCAACAGGGTGAATGGCGAAGCGGACTTCCTTGCCGCTCGCACGCAGCTTGCGGGTGAGTTCGGAAACTGCCTGCTGTGCCTGTGCTACGGCCATGCCATAGCCTGGAACGATAATGATGCTATCAGCTTCATTCAGTGCGGTGGCCACGCCATCGGTGTCGATGGCAACCTGTTCGCCTTCCACTTCCATGGCCGGGCCGGTCGTGTTGCCAAAGCCGCCGAGGATCACCGAGATAAACGAACGGTTCATGGCGGTGCACATGATGTAGGACAGAATGGCACCGGAGGAGCCAACCAGCGCACCAACTACAATCAAGAGATCGTTTGAAAGCGAGAAGCCGATTGCTGCTGCTGCCCAGCCTGAATAGGAGTTCAGCATGGAAACAACAACTGGCATATCCGCGCCGCCGATACCCATGATCAGGTGGTAGCCGATGAACAGTGCCGCAATGGTCATGATGATCATGGCGGTTGTTGAACCTGTCGGCAGATAGACAAGCAGCAGGATTAGTGAAATCAGCGCTGCTGCAGCATTGAGCATATGCCCGCCCGGCAATTTCTTGGCCTTGCCGTCAACCTTGCCAGCCAGCTTTCCAAAAGCAACCACAGAGCCGGTAAAGGTGACCGCACCAATGAAAATACCGAGGAAAGTTTCAATACGCAGGATGTTGATTTCCACCGGGGTCTTGTGCGTCACAACAGCGGCAAAACCTTCGAGTGCGTGGCGCGCTGCTTCATCCATGCCGCCAATGCGCAGCACTTCAATATGCGTGTTGAAACCGATGAAGACAGCTGCAAGGCCGACCAGCGAGTGCATGGCGGCAACCAGTTGCGGCATTTCCGTCATCTGCACGCGTTGTGCCACAAACCAGCCGATGGCACCACCGCCGATAATGAGCACAAGTGATAGCAGCCACAAGCCGGAGCCCGGGCCGAGAAGCGTTGCGACAACGGCCAGAGCCATGCCTGCAATGCCATACCAAACAGCGCGCTTGGCGCTTTCCTGGCCGGAAAGGCCGCCCAGCGAAAGGATGAAGAGAACTGCTGCAACAACGTAAGCAGCCGTAGTGAATCCGAATTCCATTATATGTCGCTCCCCATCAAGACTTCTGGAACATGGCAAGCATGCGCCGGGTGACCATGAAGCCACCAAATATGTTGATCCCGGCCATAAAGACGGAAACTGCTGCCAGCAGAATAACCAGCCAGCTTCCCGAGCCGATTTGCATCAGCGCGCCCAGAATGATGATCGACGAAATTGCGTTTGTGACAGCCATGAGCGGGGTGTGCAGCGAGTGCGACACATTCCAGATAACCTGGAAGCCCACAAAGCAGGACAGAACAAAAACGATGAAGTGCGACATGAAGCTGGCCGGTGCAAAAAGACCAGCAAGCAGGATCAGCGCTCCGCCAACGGTCAACAGAGTAACCTGTTGTTTGGTAGCCTGTTTGAAGGCTGCGGTTTCTGCTGCACGTTTTTCCTCCGGAGTCAGCTCCTTGGCTTTTTCCTTTGGCTTCTGCGCCGCGATGGCCTGAACCTTTGGCGGCGGCGGCGGGAAGGTAATTTCGCCTTCAAACGTAACGGTTGCCCCACGGATCACGTCATCTTCCATATTGTGATTGACCTTGCCGTCCTTGTCAGGCGTCAGGTCTGTCATCATGTGGCGGATGTTGGTGGAATAAAGCGTTGAGGACTGTGTTGCCATGCGGCTTGGAAAATCCGTATAGCCGACAATTGTGACGCCGTTTTTCGAAACAACTTTTTCGTCAGCGACTGTGAGATCGCAGTTGCCGCCGCGCTCGGCTGCAAGGTCGATGACCACGGAGCCGGGCTTCATCAACTCAACCATGTCTGCAAGCCACAGCTTCGGTGCATCGCGGCCTGGGATCAGGGCGGTGGTGATGACGATGTCGATTTCCGGCGCAAGCTCGCGGAATTTCTTCAGTTGTGCTTCGCGGAATTCCGGTGAGGAGGGAGCTGCATAGCCGCCGGTGGCTGCGCCATCCTGCTGTTCTTCTTCAAATTCCAGATAAACGAATTCGGCACCCATCGATTCGATCTGTTCAGCCACTTCCGGGCGAACGTCGAAGGCATAGGTGATGGCGCCGAGTGATGTGGATGTGCCAATGGCCGCAAGGCCTGCCACGCCCGCGCCAACCACGAGCACCTTGGCTGGCGGCACCTTGCCGGCGGCGGTTACCTGGCCGGTGAAGAAACGACCGAAATTGTTGCCTGCCTCGATCACGGCACGGTAACCGGCAATGTTCGCCATTGAGGACAGTGCATCCATTTTCTGTGCGCGCGAAATACGCGGCACCATGTCCATGGCAATCACATTTGCACCGGTGGCTTTGGTCGCTTCCAGAAGCTCTGTATTCTGACCGGGGTAGAAGAAGGAGATCAGTGTCTTGCCCTCTTTCAGGCGCTTGGTCTCTACCGGTTCCGGCGGGCGCACTTTGGCAATGATATCTGCCTCTTTCCAAAGCGCTGCCGCTGTTTTGACGATCTTGACACCGGCTGCTTCATAATCCGCATCTGAAAAGCCCGCCGCTTTGCCGGCGCCTGCCTCGATAATGCAATCATATCCCAGTTTTTGAAGCTGTATCGCGCTGTCAGGGGTCATTGCGACGCGCGCTTCACCCTCCAGCAACTCTTTAGGTGCCCCTATTATCAAGATTGTCCTCCAGTCCACTTGACGGAAACGCCTGTCTTGCGAGTTTGTGATATCTCACCGCGTTTCACCTGATTAGAATATGGTGAAGCTTTATCGCCTCGTTGGTGCCCGAGTCCAGCAAAGTTCATACCAGAATGCGGCAGATGC
Source organism: Ensifer sp. (assembly GCA_050297115.1). Classification (GTDB taxonomy): domain Bacteria; phylum Pseudomonadota; class Alphaproteobacteria; order Rhizobiales; family Rhizobiaceae; genus Ensifer_A. Next base: position 5,796 of record JBNKQT010000403.1, read on the forward strand.
GACATTTTCTTGTATGGAATGCGCACAACCACCGCAGGCGTTTAACAGGTTAAATATTTTTCGACGTGGGTTGCTAGCGCGTTGATGATATGCTTCCTTCCCTTCAAATTGAAATCGGGGCAGATCAAGCATATATCCCGATTTCATATTCATCACATGTTCTATCGAGGTTCACTATGCCCCTGTCAGAAACACTTCTTGCGAAATTGAATGATCCTACATTGGCAATAGACGCGGCCTATGTTGCCGGTGAATGGCTGCAACGTGCCGAAGGTGCAAAGAGCTTCGACGTCACCAATCCGGCGACCGGTGACGTGATCGCCACACTACCGGATTTGGGTGTTTCTGAAACGCGCACTGCAATTGACAAAGCCTATAGCGCACAAAAGGCCTGGGCGGCCAGAACAGGCAAGGAGCGTGCGGGTGTATTGCGCAAGCTCTTTGATCTCATGGTCGAAAACGCCGATGACCTTGCCACAATACTTACAATGGAGATGGGGAAACCCTGGACGGAAGCGCGTGGTGAAATTCTCTATGGTGCATCTTATGTCGAATGGTTCGGCGAGGAGGCCAAGCGGCTTTATGGCGATACGATTCCCGGCCACCAGCCAGACAAGCGCATTATCGTGATCAAACAGCCGGTGGGTGTTGTGGGTGCTATTACGCCATGGAATTTCCCCAATGCGATGCTCGCCCGCAAGATGGCTCCGGCGCTCGCTGCCGGTTGCGCGATGGTATCCAAACCAGCCAGCGAAACACCGCTTTCGGCGCTGGCGCTTGGCGTTCTGGCTGAGCGTGCGGGCCTGCCGGGCGGGTTGTTCTCCGTCATCACCTCCTCAAGTTCATCCGAGATTGGCAAAGAGCTTTGTGCAAACAAGAACGTGCGCAAGCTCACCTTCACCGGCTCCACCAATGTGGGTAAAATTCTGATGCGTCAGGGCGCAGATCAAGTGTTGAAGCTGGGGCTCGAACTTGGCGGCAATGCACCCTTTATCGTCTTTGATGATGCCGATCTTGACGCCGCTGTTGAAGGCGCAATGATTTCGAAATACCGCAATAACGGTCAAACCTGCGTTTGCGCCAACCGCCTTTATGTCCAGGCGGGCGTTTATGATGCCTTTGCCGAGAAGCTTGCAAAGAAGGTTGCCGAAATGAATGTGGGTGACGGTTTTGAGGAAGGCGTGAATGCCGGTCCGCTGATCACCGGTGCCGCGTTGGAAAAGGTCGAGGAGCACATCGGGGATGCTGTCTCCAAGGGTGCCTCGGTCGTGACCGGCGGCAAGCGGCATGACAAGGGTGGCCTCTTCTTCCAGCCAACGGTTCTTGCAGGTGTTACCAGCGACATGAAGGTCGCAAGCGAAGAAACCTTTGGCCCGGTGGCTCCGCTCTTCAAATTTGAAACGGAAGATGAAGTCGTTGAGATGGCGAACAATACAGAGTTCGGCCTGGCCTCCTATTTTTATTCGCGCGATATCTCCAAAGTCTTCCGCGTTGCCGAAGCGCTTGAATATGGAATGGTCGGCATCAATACCGGTCTCATTTCAACGGAAGTCGCTCCCTTTGGCGGCATCAAGGAGTCCGGGCAGGGTCGCGAAGGCTCCAAATATGGCCTCGATGACTATACCGAGATCAAATATCTCTGCTTGAGCATTTGATCAGGCAAAGCCTTCAATTCGAGCGAGCAAGAGATCATGGTCGGACAATGGTTTGCCCTCGCTATCAAGCGAGGGTTCCAGCCAGCTGTCTGAAATTTTCAGCCCGCGACTGAAAAACCAGTCCAGTTTCATGGCACGTTCCGGCCAGCGGGTAATCAGGCTTGGGCGGGTGCTCACCTGATCCAGCGGCCCGCCGTGGGTGGCAAAGCCGCGGCTTTCCGCCATGGCAAAGAGTGTATCTGTTCGGTAGTCACCACCGGAATGGTTGCCCGTGTTCATGTCGCCGCCGATGAGAATGGGCAGGTCCGGAGCAAATGCTTCCACTGCATCCATGATGGCTGCCAGTTGTTTTTCGCGGTAGGGGCCATCGGCCACGCTCTCGAGATGCGTGGACACTACAACGAACGGCCCTTCATTTGTTTCCACAATCGCGCCTACCGCCACGCGTTCACCGATGCGAGGCTGTTCAATATCCTCAACAAACCAGTGCGCGCGACCTGGCAACGTGATTTTGAAATGGCTGCGCAACGGTGAGGAACTTAGAATCGCATTGCCGTGAAAGCCGCGTTCATTGAAGTTGTCCTTGCAGAAGGAGCGTTCAATAGGTGAGCCTAATCCCAGTTCCAGAAATTCTACACCAAATGTATAGTCAGCCCTGAGCAACCGGGCCAAATCGCGGGCCGTGTTGCGCTGGGCGCTTCGAGCCATGCCATTGTCCAGCTCGGAAAGCAGAATGAGATCTGCGCCGTAATTGGCCAGTTTGGAGGCGCTTGCTTCCACGAAAAGGCAGCGTTCCAGATTCCAGGTCGCAACGGTCAGCGGAAAGGCGAGGGGGGCGGGTTGCTCGATGAATATGCCGATCTCCACCGTGTTATGGCATTCAAGTTCTGCCAGCAACCGATCATGGTTTGCCACAGTGCGCTTTTCCTCAATCAGCGCGGCGCGCTCGACTTCGGTTGGCGCACTCAGTTCTGCAACCGTTCGCGTCATTATCTTCGTCCTGATTGCCAGCGGTTCACGACTGGATGCGCTTGCCTGTTTCAGCGGAGAAGACATGCAGCTTTTCCGCGGCCACTGTCAGGCGGATATCTTCGGGCAGTGAAAACTCCGAGGACATGGAAACGGTCATTCCTTCACCTGCCGCATGGCCGTGGATCAGGCGCTGTGCCCCCAACTCTTCCACATAGTCGATGTGAAAGTTGAAGCCATTGCCATTGTCTGCCAGCCGCAAATCTTCCGGGCGAATGCCAATTGTCACCTTGCCCTGTGTCAGGCCGTCAGCCGTCACAGTAGCGCTGCCGTCGCCAAGCGTTATTGCATTGCCGCTTACCTCCGCGGTGCAAAGGTTCATCGCAGGTGAACCGATGAAACCGGCTACAAAAGTGGAGGCAGGGTTGTGATAAACATCCAGCGGTGAGCCAATTTGTTCGATCTCGCCACCATTTAGAACCACAAGGCGGTCTGCCAACGTCATGGCCTCAAGCTGGTCGTGCGTGACATAGAGCGATGTGGTGCCAAGGCGCTTCTGAAGCTGTTTGATTTCGCCACGCATGGAAACGCGCAGTTTGGCATCCAGGTTTGACAGCGGCTCGTCGAAGAGGAAGGCGGCAGGCTTGCGCACGATGGCGCGGCCCATGGCCACACGTTGGCGCTGTCCGCCGGACATCTGACGTGGCTTGCGGGTGAGATAGGGCTCAAGCTGCAGCATCCGGGCGGCCTCAGTCACGCGGGCATCGATTTCCGACTTTGGCGTGCCGCGGTTTTTCAAACCATAGGCCAGATTGTCGTAGACACTCATATGCGGATAGAGCGCATAATTCTGGAACACCATGGCAATGTCGCGGTCTGCCGGGTCCACGTTGTTGACCGGCTTTTTGCCGATGGAGACGGTCCCTTCAGAAATATCCTCAAGACCCGCGACCATGCGCAGCAATGTGGATTTGCCACAGCCTGACGGGCCAACGAGCACGATGAATTCGCCATCAGCAATGTCGATATTGACGTTTTTTACCGCACGGACATTGCCGCCATAAACTTTTGAAACATCTGAAATGAGAATTTCAGCCATGCTTGAATACCTTTACTTGTCGCTTTCTGTGAGGCCCTTGACGAACCAGCGCTGGAAGAAAATGACCACCAGGACAGGTGGCAGAATTGCCATGATGGCAAGCGCCATGCCGGAACTGATATCGGGCAGCTGGGCGCCAACCCACACCTGCAAGATCTGCTTCACGCCGCGCACGATGGTGAAATAGCTTTCGTCAGTCGCAATCAGCGTTGGCCAGAGATATTGGTTCCAGCCATAGACGAACATGATGATGAAGAGGGCCGCCGCCATGGTGCGTGACAGAGGTACAATAATGTCGATGAAGAACTTCCACGGACCGGCCCCGTCGATACGAGCGGCCTCCAGAAGCTCATCTGGCACAGAGAGATAAAATTGCCGGAAGAAGAATGTTCCGGTGGCCGATGCCAGAAGCGGAATGACGAGGCCCTGATAGCTATTTAGAATGCCGAGAGTGTTGGCAATCTCGTAAGATGGGATAATGCGCACTTCCAATGGTAGAAGCAGCGTGGTGAAAATCATCCAAAAGAAGACAACACCTAGCTTGAAGCGGAAATAGACAATGCCGTAGGCGGCCAGCATGGAAAGAACGATTTTGCCAATGGCAAAGGATAGCCCGAGAATGAGCGAGTTTTTCAGCATGGTGAGGGCCGTCACTTCGCCAGAGAAACTGCGGCTCTTGGTCAGTACATCGCCATATACATTGGCAAATTCGCCGCCAAAGGTGAATTGCAGCCCTTTTTTGTAAACATAGACACTGTCATGTGTTGAGGTCATGAAGGCGACGACGACCGGGCCCATCATGAGGACAACACCAAAGAGCAGGACCAGATGGTCGAAGAATTGATTCCGTCTCATTATATCACCTCAATTGTAGTGCACGCGCCGCTCGATGAAGCGGAACTGGACAATGGTGAGGGCAAGAACGATCACCATGAGGATAACGGATTGCGCGGATGACCCCCCCAGATCGTTGCCACGGAAACCATCGAGGAACACCTTGTAAACCAAGGTGACCGGGTTGTTGGCAGGTTCGTTCTTGATGAGCAGATCGATAAGACCGAACGTGTCGAACAGCGCATAGGTCATATTGATAATGAGCAGGAAAAAGCCGGTCGGTGCCAGCAGCGGAAACGTGATCGTCCAGAAGCGGCGAAAGCCCGATTTGCAATCAATCTGCGCAGCCTCGTTCACATGGCGCGGGATCGATTGCAGGCCGGAAAGAAAATAGATGAAGTTGATCGGTATCTGGTTCCAGGCAGCACAAACAATCATCACAATAGCTGTATCGTAGTAGTTCACGCCCAGTTGCATTTGATGGCCGGTCAGCCAGTGAATTGCTTTGGGAATGGGCCCGACATGGATGTCAAACATCATGAGGCCGATGAGGCCGGTCACTGGGGGGGCGACAGCGTAAACCCAGGTCAGCAGCGTTTTATAGGTGGTTGCACCGCGAATAACCTTGTCTGCCTTCACTGCGAAAAGCAGCGCGAATGACAATGCCAGAAAGGCGACTGAAACGGTAAAGACGATCGTGAACAGTGCCACGCGCAGATAGCGCTCATTGCCAGCCATGGCGACAAAATTGTCGAAACCAACAAAGGTTTCACCAAAGCCAAATGGGTCTTCCAGGTAAAAGGCGGAGCGAATGGCTTCTGCTGCCGGCCAGTAGAAGAATATGCAGACAATGGTGAGCTGCGGGGCGACCAGAAGAAATGGCACCCAGGGATTGTTGAATTGAACGCGTTTCATGTGCGCTTTCTTAAAAAATGGAAGACGTGGCGCCGAAGCGCCACGCCTAGTCAACTATTCAAGGATTAGTTGGAAGCGCCAGCCGTCTTGGCGAAACGTTCCAGAAGGGCGTTGCTTTCGCTTTCGATGGTTGCAAAAGCTTCGTCTACAGTGGTTTCACCAGAGAAGATGCGGGCATATTCGCGGTTCATCACGTCACGGATCTGAACGTAGAAGCCCATGCGGTAACCCTTGGTGTTCTGGCCTTCGCCACCCTCCAGGGAAAGCTGCTGGATGCCAACTTCGGCAGCAGGCTTTTCTTCATAATAGCCTTCAGACTTTGCCAGTTCGTAGGCAGCCTTGGTGATCGGAACATAGCCCGTACCCTTGTGCCACAGAACCTGAATTTCAGGCGATGTCAGGAAGGAGAAGAAGGAAGCAGAGCAGTTGTTTTCAGCTTCTGGTTTGCCAGCCATGGCAAAGAGTGCAGCGCCACCGATGAATGTGTTGGTGCCAGCACCTTCAATGGAATTCCAGTAAGGCAGGTAGGTTGCGGAGAAGGGCATGGAAGCGGACTTCTGCAGGCCGCCGAAGGAACCCGAAGAGCCGAGCCAGAGAGCGACCTTGCCTTCTTCGAAGGGCTTCTGGTTGTCGTCCCAGGAAACGCCGTAGAAACCGAAATAACCTTCGTCGAGCCATTCCTTCACATGGGTGAAGTGCATCTTGATTTCAGGTGTGTTGATGAGGATCTTCGTGCCTTCAACGCCATCGTAACCGTTGTTGTTGGTTGCGAAAGGCAGGTTGTTGCGGGAGAAGAAGTTTTCGGTGAATTCCCAAGGCAGGTGAGACTGAACGAGCGGCACATAACCTGCTTCTTTCAGCTTCGGAGCAATGGCTTCGAACTCTTCCCAGGTTTTTGGCGGCTCAACGCCGGCTTTTTCCAGAGCTTCGATGTTGTAATACATGATCGGCGTG